>CAJMEI010000001.1 GCA_905212395.1 uncultured Christensenella sp.
CGTTTTTTCTAAAAAAACGTTTATCAAGCCATAAAACCTATAAATTTTTAAATTTAAACTACGTTTCCGAAATTTTTTTAACTAATTTTGCAAAGATTTTTTTATAAATTAAACCGTTTTATATTTAGAACACTCTACCCGAAGCCTTTAAAAAGCTTCGGGTAGTGAATTTACTAAAAATTAGTCTTTATTTTCAGCAAGTCTTTTGTATTTTTCAAGTCTTTCGGCATTTTCTTTTTCGCTTAAATCAAACAAAGTATCCGCAATTTCGGGTCTTGTCTTTTTAAGAGAAGCGTATCTCGTTTCACCTAAAATAAAGTCTTTATAGCTTGCGGTAGGAGCTTTACTGTCAAGCGTGAAGGGGTTAGCATCCGTTCCGACCTTTTCGGGGTTGTAACGGTATAAGTGCCAATAACCTGCGTCAACTGCTTTCTTTTCTTCGGCTTGCGAATTGCTCATGTTGATACCGTGGTTTATACAAGGAGCGTAGCAGATTACCAAAGAAGGTCCGTTATAACTTTCAGCTTCCGTTAAAGCGTTTAAGAATTGTTGTTTATTAGCTCCCATTGCGCATTGAGCAACGTAAACGTAGCCGTAGCTCATAGCCATCATACCAAGGTCTTTCTTCTTAATTCTCTTTCCACCTGCGGCAAATTTAGCAACCGAAGCGGTAGGAGTAGATTTAGAAGCTTGTCCGCCGGTGTTAGAATAAACTTCCGTATCGAGTACTAATACGTTTACGTCTTCTCCCATAGCGAGTACGTGGTCTAATCCGCCGTAACCGATATCGTAAGCCCAACCGTCTCCGCCGAAAATCCAAATAGATTTTTTAATTAAGCAGTCGGTAGAAGCTTCTATCGTTTTTAATATAGCTTTAAGTTCGCCCGTAGACTTCTTAACCGCTCCCGCGATTCCCGCTTTTATAACGGCTCCCGTTTTTTCGGAAATTTCTACGTTGTTTCTATTTTCTAACCATTCTTTAAATGCGTCCGCAACTTTTCCTTTAAGTCCGAGTTCTAACGCTTTTTTCATTTCGTCGGCAAGTTTTGCTCTTCTTTGACCGTAAGCTAAATTCATACCGTAACCGAATTCAGCGTTATCTTCGAACAAGCTGTTTGCCCAAGCAGGTCCTTTACCTTCTTTATTAACGGTGTAAGGACACGTCGGAGAAGAACCACCGTAAATGGACGAACATCCCGTAGCGTTAGCAACAATCATTCTATCGCCGAATAATTGAGTTATAACTTTAACGTAAGGAGTTTCTCCGCATCCTGCGCACGCGCCCGAGAATTCGAATAAAGGTTTCTTAAATTGACTACCTTTAACTGTATTTGCTTTGAAAGGAGTTTCTACTTCGGGAAGCGTTTCGCTGAATTCGTAGTTTACTACTTCTTCTTTTTCTATTTGACCGAAAGGAGTCATAACCAAAGCTTTTTCCTTTGCGGGACAAACGTTAGCGCAAACTCCGCAACCTAAACAGTCAAGGGCGCTTACTTGCATTCTATACTCGTAGCCTTTCATTTGCATTGCGGGACGAGTAGTAAAGCTTTCGGGTTTTTGAGTTCCTTCTTTAACGATTACGGGTCTGATACAAGCGTGCGGACATACGAACGCGCATTGGTTACATTGAATACAATTTTCGCCTATCCACTTGGGAACTAATACGGCAACGCCTCTCTTTTCGAACTTTGTAGTTCCGGTAGGAACAGTTCCGTCTGCGTTGAACGCGGAAGAAGGAAGCTTGTCGCCTTCGAGCGAAAGTATGGGATGAATAACTTCTTTAAAGTATTTATCGTCTGCAACTTTAACCATTTCCGCGCCCGTAGTAGCGTCTTTCCAACTAGCGGGAACGTCTATTTTAATAAGATTAGCCGCAGCAGAATCGATAGCGTCGTAGTTCATTTGAACGATAGCGTCGCCTTTCTTCGCAAACGACTTATAGGCCATCTTTTTCATATATTCAACGGCTTGGTCGTAAGGAATAATGTTTGCAACTTTAAAGAACGCCGATTGTAAAATGGTGTTCGTTCTTCCCTTTAATCCTAAATTGCCTGCAATTTTTATTGCGTCTATAACGTAGAGTTTGATATTCTTTCTTGCAATATCTCTCTTAACGAAAGCGGGTAAAACTTCTTCTAATTCTTCCGCAGTAGAAGCCGAAGTGTTAAGTAAGAACGTTCCGTTTTCTTTAATATCGCCCGTCATATTGTAACGAATTATATAAGAAGGATTAGAGCATTGTACGAAGTCAGCCGCGTCGATTAGATAAGCCGATTGAATAGGCGTGTCGCCGAATCTTAAATGCGATACGGTTATACCGCCCGATTTTTTAGAATCGTAGAAGAAATATCCTTGAACGAATTTATCGGTGTGGTCGCCTATAATCTTAATGCTGTTTTTGTTAGCTCCTACCGTTCCGTCCGAGCCTAAGCCGTAGAACTTACAAGAAATAGTTCCTTCGGGAGCGGCGTTGTATTGTTCGGAGAAGTCGAGCGAAGTGTGGGTAATATCGTCGTAAATTCCGACCGTGAAATGATTTTTGGGTTTGTCTTGCGCAAGATTTTTATAAACCGCGTAAACCATAGAAGGATTGAATTCCTTGCTACCTAAACCGTATCTTCCGCCAACGACGGTAATTCTCTTTTTAGCTTCCGTTAAAGCCGCGCAAACGTCAAGATATAAGGGTTCGCCTAAAGAACCTGCTTCTTTGGTTCTGTCTAAAACGGCTATCTTTTTAACGGTCTTGGGAAGAGCTTTTAAGAATGCTTTTTGAGCGAAAGGTCTATAAAGTCTAACTTTTAATACGCCGACTTTTTCGCCTTCTTTATTCATTTTGTTTATGGTTTCTTCTATCGTGTCAGCTCCGCTACCCATAATAACGATAACTCTATCTGCGTCGGGAGCGCCTACGTAGTCGAACAAATGATAATTTCTACCCGTAAGTTTGTTTACTTTGTCCATCATTTTTTGAACGATGTCGGGCGTAGCCTCGTAATACTTATTAGCCGTTTCTCTGTTTTGGAAATAAGTATCGGCGTTTTGAGCAGTACCTCTTTGAACGGGGTGTTCGGGGTTTAATGCTCTTGAACGGAAGTCTTCTATATCCTTCATGTCTACCAAAGCTTTCATATCTTCGTAGTCGATTACGTCGATTTTAGAAACTTCGTGGCTGGTTCTGAAACCGTCGAAGAAGTGAAGGAAAGGAACTTTTGCTTTTAAAGTAGAAAGATGAGCGACTAACGCCAAATCCATAACTTCTTGTACGGAGTTGGATGCAAGCATTGCAAATCCCGTTTGACGACAAGCCATAACGTCCGCGTGGTCGCCGAAAATGTTAAGCGAATGAGCCGCTAACGCTCTTGCGCTTACGTGGAAAACGGTGGGTAATAATTCCCCAGCGATTTTATACATATTCGGAATCATTAAAAGTAAGCCTTGACTAGCAGTATAAGTAGTAGTCAACGCGCCTGCCGTTAAGGAGCCGTGAACAGCGCCCGCAGCGCCTCCTTCGGATTGCATTTCGGCAAGTCTTAAAGGTTGTCCGAACATGTTTAATCTACCTTCGGTAGCCCAAGTGTCAGCCACTTCCGCCATAGGCGAAGAAGGGGTAATAGGATAAATAGCCGCAACTTCGCTGAACGCATAAGCTACGTGACTGGCAGCGGTATTACCGTCAATAGTCAATTTTTTCATATTGTATTCCTCCAAATTGAATTCATTTCATCTTTTTTATTATATTACATACTTTTTTTAAAGTCAATATTACGAAATTAAAAAAAGGACGATTTTTAGTATTTTTTTTATTTTTAACAGTATTTTTGAGTTTTTTTTACCCTAAAAAGTAAAATTTACCAAAACTATGCAAAATTGCTTCGTAATTTTCACACAAAAAAATTGCCAAAGCAAAAAGCTATTTTGCTTTGGCAAACTAATTTTATTCGGAATAAAAATGTAAAAACCAAGTTTTCCCGAAAAGCATATTAAACGAATTATCGTTTTCGCATACGACGAATTTATAAGCTAAAATGAGTTGCTTAAAATAACTTCTTATTAAAATGATAAAAAGTATTATTCCGTAGCCCGTTCCTATTAAAACGGATACAAGAGTAACGGCTTTAAAATAATAAAAAGAAATTCCTATCGCAAGTCCCGAAATTATAGAAGTTATAAAGGATAAAATAACGTAATGCAACGTTTCCGCGCTGAATAAATTATTTTTTATAAATTTGCGATAATTAAAGCGTTTTTCACCGTTTTTTTGCTTTATATACGTTTTACCTTTTTTCAAAAAACATTCTTTATATTTTTCTTGCGCGACTTCTTTACACAATACGCTTTTATCGTATCCCATTAAAAGCGTTAGCGTTTGACAGCCAAGCCAATACGCTTCTTTATAAATTCTATATCTTATAATTATCAGGGAAAATAAAACTCCTATTATCCCTATGGATAAAAATATCATTCCCTTTCCTAAGTAAGACATTTTTTCTACCGAAAATGCAAACGGAATTATCAGCGAAAATAAAGCTATGTAAAGCGTTATTATTTGGTCGCGTTTACTTTGTTGCAACGACAGCTCGCTATGCCCGTATTCGTATAAAGCGTTTAAGTCTACGTTGTCTATAGCTTTAGCTTTTTTTCAACTTTTCTTCTATTTTTTCTTTATTAGTAGTAAAATCCATATTATTCCTCGTAAGGTACTTTATCTAAATATTTATTAACGGTGTTTATAAGTTCTTGTAAACTTTCTTTACAGTTAGATGCTAAAACCATAGTCGGTTTATTAAACGAGCATTTTTGTCCGCCGTATCCGCAAATTTCTCCGCCAGCTTCTTTTAAAATTAAAAAAGACGCGCAGTAATCCCAAGGAAAAACTCTCATTTCAAAAAACAAATCGCAATCGCCTTTCGCCAGATAACACAATTCGAGCGCGCAACTGCCGAATCTTCTTACGTCGTTAGAACGCTTATAAATATCGAGTATTATTTTTGCGCAAACTTCCGCGTAATCTTTTTTGTATAAAGATAAAGCCGTGCAAAATAACGCGTCGTTTAATTTTCTTTTGGAAACGCTTATTTTTTTGCCGTTTAAATACGCGCCTTTACCCTTTTCAGCGACGTATAGCTCGTCTTTTGCGGGATTATACACTACGCCGAATATAACTTCCCCTTTATCTAAAACGCCAACGGAAATAGCGTATTCCCCTATCCCCCTAGAAAAATTTTGAGTTCCGTCGATAGGGTCTATTACGAACGTAAGTCCGTTTTTATTTTCTTTTAGCAAGTGCTCTTCTTCGCAAATAAAGCCCGCGTTTTCGTAATGCTTACTTATTTGCTCGCACAAAAAGTTTTGCGACCACAAGTCTGCCTGCGTGACGATATTTGCAAACCCGTCTTTTTGTTCGGATATAAAATGACCTTGTTTTATAAAATCTCCTGCCTGCTTTACGGCTTGAATTAATTTTTCAAACATTTTTGCTCCTTAATTAGTAGAACGATAACTATTAAATAACATTTTAACGGATATATTTTAACATATATAAGGCAATCTTTCAAGAAAATAAACGATTTTAAGGCGTAGCAAAATGCCACGCCTTAAATTTGAGTGTTGTTATATGGTTAGTTTTTGTTTTTTCTTCCGCTTATTAATTGTTCCATTCTGTCTTTATAAAGTTGTTTTTCTTGTTCTATAGCCTGTTTCTTTTGAGTTTTTAAGTTTTCTAACTCGGATTTTATTTCGGCTTTTTTATCTTCGTAAACCTTTTTTAGGGTTTTGTCGTTTTTAATTAAATCTTTTAAGGATTTTTCCATCGCTTCTATTTGGTCTTCCAAACTTTCCGCAATATCTTCTATATAGTCTTCTAAATATTCTAAAGTAGTGATATTGTCAGGTAAAGAAACCCCTAAAATAGCGTTAAATTCGTTTAACTTATTTATTATTTGAGTTTTTAATTCTTCGGGAATAGCAACTGCTTCTTCTAACTCGTCTAAATAAGCGTCTACGGTATCGTACAATTCTTCAAAAGCTTCTCTTTCGGAAGAGCTTAAATTTCTATAAATTCTATCTATTTCGTCTTCTACGCTGTCTAGGGTTATTTCTCCGTTTGCGTTTTTACATCTTTCGATAAAAGCGTTTAAATCTTCGCTTGCGATATTTAGTTGTTCGGCAATTATTCTTATTTGCTCGTCGGTTAAAATTACGTTTTCGTACTTATCTAATTCAACTTCTTCTAAATTATCAAAATAGTCGTACGCGCTTCTTAAAAGTTTTAATCTCGTGCTTTGCGTTAAATCGACAAATTCTAAACAAGCGTCTAACAATTCTTTTTCTTTTCTTTCGTATTCTTTTTCTATTCTTTCGATACTGTCTTCCGCTTCGTCGTCTAAATCTTCTATAATTTTATCGTATTGTTTAATAATTTCGATTAGCTCTTTAACGTCCATAGTAACCGCAACTTCTATGGTTAAAGTAGAATCTTTTTCCATTGCGGATTTTATTAGTCTAAACTTATTTAACGTTAAACTTTGTATTGCTTGATTGTCAGGATATTGGCTCTTTAAATTTTCTAATTCTTTACTTAAAGTAATTTTTACGTCGGCTTCTACCTTAACGCCCGACTTTTCTTCGAATTTAACTTTTATTTTGTTAAATATTTCGTCTTCGTTGTCGCCTATAACGCTTAAAGAAACCCCGTTGTTAAAATCGGTAATAAATCCTAATTCTACCGCTAAATTCGCAAGTGTTTCCGTTGCTTGCGTAACGTTATTACCTACTACGTCGGCTTGGAATAATAATACCTTTCCGTCGTCGTTTAACGCTTTTACGGACAATACTTTTTCATTTTCGTCTAGCGTAAGTTCTATAGAAGGATTTATGTCTATCGCTAAATACGTCGTTGCCGTTTCGTTATTTGCGGGACCTCCTTTACTGTTGCAACCTAATGCCATAAATAAACAAGTTAAGCTTAAAATTAACGCTGTTAGTATTTTTTTAAGTTTCATAATTAGTCTCCTTTTCTTCTTTCTTACTTATTAAACAATTAAGGTTTGAAATTTATTGGTAAAATTTAAAAAATTTTATTTTCTATCGTTTTTATAGTTTTTGCCTTCCTTTTCCAACTGTAATATTAAGTCTAAATTTAAATTGTTTCCAAACCCCGCCTTTAACTCATCGAAAACCGCTTTTACTTTTTTGTTTGCTAAAATAGTATCTAAAACGCTTTTATAATCTTTTTTGTAATCGGAATTTTCTAAAACGTCTTCTATGGCGCCCGCCATTTCTTCTATTGCGTCCTCAGTCATTCCGAAAGTGTACTTTTCCTTTATTTTTTCATAATTTTTGTCGGTTAAAAGTATGGGACTACCGAGTTTTTTACATAAAGTTTGTATTTCTACAACAAGTTTTCTTGCCTTTATTATATAATCGTCCACTTCCGACGTGGTTTCACCGTAAGCATTTTTTAATAATTCGTTTATATCTATATTATGTTCTGTTATTATTTCTTCTAAATCTTCAAAACATTCGCTGAGTTCTTCGGCGAAATCTAAAATAACGTTGATAAGCAACAAATCGCATATTTCGCTTGATTTTTCCGAAAATACTTCATCCTTTTGTTTTTGCTCTAAAAAACTTTTTTGATTTTTTAAGGCTTTAAATATTTTATCTAAGTCGCTGTTTTCATCTATCGCGTCGTCGAGCGTTTTTGCAAGTTCTTTTAAAAGTTCTTGATTTTTTTCTTTTATTTCCACCGCGTTTTGGTTTCCGCTTACTACGGAATTTATTGCGTTTTGAATTTCTTGTTCTATTTTAGAATAGTTTTTTTGATTTTTACACGCTATTTCCACGCTTATTGCGTTAGTCGAATTGATATAGCCCGATTTTTTGCACGAATTTATTATTTTTTCCATAACGGTTTTATAGTTTTCGTTTGTAAAAGTTAAATCGGATAAAACTATTTCACCGTCGTAATTATCCGCAACAACGTTGCTAACCACTCCCTTTTCGTCGGTTAAAATGGAAAAGGACGGATTTATATTTAAGGTAATGTAGCTAGTGTAATTTTCGGCCTTAATGCCCGACTTGCCGTTGGAACGATTAACGAAAATTACCGAAAAAACAGAAATAAACGCAAAAACAAATACTAGGGAAAAAGACAAAACCATTTTTTTGAAATTAAATTTTGGCGACGATTTTTCTTGCACGAACGTTATTTTTGTGTTTTTTAATCTTTCGCTTTGAGCTGGAATTATTTTATCAAATTCTTTATTTAATTGTTTTTTAAAATTCATAATATCCCCTTTCTACTTGTTTAAAATAGTTTTTTACGCTTTTTATTGCCTTTGAATATTTCCAAGTTACCGTTCCTAGCGGTAGGTCTAACAAATCGGCTATCTCTTTATGTTTATATCCGCCCACTACGAATAAAGTTACTATTTTGTATTCGTCGTCGGGCAAAATTTTTTTAACGGTGTCTAAAACGGGCGTTGTGAAATCGGATTTTTCGTCGACTATCGTTCTAGCCGTTTCTTCGCTTAAATAAACGCTACGTTTTTCCCGTTTTAAATAGTTTAAACATAAATTTTTAGCGATTTGCAATACCCACGCGACAAAATCTTTTTCACGGTAACTATTTATGTTTTGTTTTACCTTTATAAAAGTGTCTTGCATAAGTTCTTCCGCGACGTGATAATTATTCGTCATAGAATATAAAAATGCAAAAACTCCTTTTTTCATTAAGGCGTAAAGTTGTTCAAACGCTTTTTCGTCCCCCGACTGTATAAGCGTTGCCAATTTTTGGGCTTGACTTTTCTTCATGTTTTTTCCGTAACTTCTTTAAATATCCCTTTTCTACTTATTAAACAATTATTATAGCTTATTTATTGGTAAATTTCTATTTTTTTAGCAAAAAAAATACGGCGGTTTAAAACCGCCGTAAATTTATTTATTAATCGTTACGTTTTTTCAAGAAAACTATTATAGCAAATGCTATTAAGCATAGGGGTAATACTCCCAAAGAAGACGCAACGCTAGCTTTACATCCGCCTTTTTTAGCGGGCTTAAAGCTAGAACTTGAATCCGTTTGAGAAGTAGAAGTGCTACTATTAGACGAACTTATCTCGCTAGAAGAACTAGAAGAACTCGTATCTTGACTAGTGTTGGACGAAGAAGAACTTTCCGAAGAACTCATCTCGCTAGAAGAACTGTTTGACGAGCTTTCTTCACTCATACTAGAACTAGAACTTTCTTCGCTAGAACTTGAACTAGAAGTTTGTTGTTTTAACTTAAACGTTGCGCTTACAGTTACGTTGCTTGCGGGCATCGTAAAGCTTAATCCCGAAATTGCGCTTCCGTTTACCAAAACTTTATCTAATTCGTAATTTTCGTTAGGAGTTACGGCTATCGTTATTACGTCGCCCATTTCTGCAACGCTTAAGCTAGCCGTCGCGCTTCCGTTTCCGTCGGTATTTACCGTGATAGAATATTTTTCCGCTACGAACGTTGCGCCAACCGTTACGTTAGCTGCGGGCATTGTAAAGGTGTTACCGCTAATCGCTTGACCGTCTACCGTAATGCTAACGAGTTCATATCCTTCGTTAGGAGTTGCGGTTACGGTTATAGTTGTACCTATAGTAGCTTTAGTTACGTTAGTACTTAAAGTTCCGTTTGAAACGCTTGCGGTAGTAATAGTATATTCGATTGCTCTAAACGTTGCGCTTACCGTTACGGAGCTTGCGGGCATCGTGAAAGTGTTACCGCTAATCGCTTGACCGTCTACCGTAATACTAACGAGTTCGTATCCTTCGTCAGGCGTTGCGGTTACGGTTACGGTATCGCCTTGTTTTGCGGAAGAAACGTTGGTAGAAATAGTTCCGTTAGAAACGCTTGCTTTATTTATATTATAATCTTTTTCAGCGCTTTCTTTAACTAAAACTACAGCGTAACCGCCGTTAGCCCTTTGCGATAAAGTTAAAGTATCGGTGCTTTTTAAAGTTTTAATCTGGCAGTCAACCGAATTTCTATCAGCTTTATCCGTATAAATATGAGCTATATAGTTTTCTCCGCTATCCAAGAAGTTAAGCGAGAAAGTATCCGTTCTACTCTTTTCGGTTATAGAACCTATATACCATTTTCCGTCCGCCGTTTTTCTTGCGATAGACATATTTTCGCCAACTTCGCCCGACAAGAGTTTTAAATCTGCCCAACGACCGGGGAAGTTTTTGTAATAATACTTCACGTCTTCACTTAAAGCCCTGTATTCGTCAACCGTCGAAGCAAAACAGGTTATTCCGGATTCGTAAATAACAGAAAACGCCATTTGCGAAGCCATATTCGTATCGCCTTTTCCTACCGTAGTGATATAAGGCGTTAAATCGGTAGGTCCAACCGTTCCACGAACGTATGCTAAAATTGAATGTTGATTTACTCTGGTATTATTGTTTTCTTCTCCGTTTATAGCTTCCCTGTTTATTACGTTAGGATAAGTTACCCTTTCTCCCGACGGTTTATTTGAACCGTGGAAGTTTCCTAACAAGTGATATTGAGCCGTTTTTTGATATAGCTGTTGATAAATGTCTATTGTTTCCTGACTTTCACTATCGAAGAAGTCAACTTTAATTCCCGCTATACCTATATCCTGAAGCATTGAGAATACTCTGTCCATTCTCGTGGGAGTATCGCATATTCCCGTATGCAACCAAGCAATCAGTTTTACGCCTTTTCTGTTTGCGTAATCTATAATTTTTTCACCCTTGTAAGAACCTGCCGTATAAGTTACGGTACTTTCGTAACCTTGCGTCCAATATTTGCTCTTAGAAGTCATCCAATCGTAAACGCCTTCGTACCATCTATCAAAGTTTTGGTAGCCGGGCTTAATTGCTTCTCTATCGTAATCGCCCGTATAGTTGTTAACGTTGTTCTTGTTTCCAATGGAAACCCATGGTTGCCAACCTTCGTCCATTACAAAGTATTTCCAACCCATTTCGGCGGCTAAATCTATATACTGTTTAATCGCTTCGGGGTTGCCTTGATAACCTTGACCGTAAGTCGGACTGAACCAGTTTCCCGTGCTGGGAGCGTTAAGTCCGCTCATCCAAGACCAAGCCGTTACGCCAGCTTCTACCCAATCCCAATCGGTTCCCGAAGTATCCGCTCTCGTGGCAACGTTTTCTACTATCTGAGATTTTATTACTTCTTCCAACGTTCCCGCGATGAATACTCTCCACGGAAGTTTCGCTTGCCCGTTTAAAGTTACCGCTCCCGCTTGTTGCGCGGAGTGATTTAACTTCATTATCTTGGTGTAAATGCTAGTTACGCAAGAACCCCAGTAATTACCCATTAAATCGGCTTCCGTCATAAGACAGTAAAGTCCGTCTGGAGTTTTGTACATAAACGGTATGGTTTTAAGTCCGCCGAATTGTGAAATCATCGTTTCGCTTGCGGTTTGTTCGTGCGTATAAGTTTTTCCCGAAGTGTCGGGCATTACGCAAGAATAGAACCTAGAAAAGAAAGGTATAGTTATTTGAGTATCTTCGTCCGTTACGGTAAACTCTCCGCCGTCCGCTTTTTGTACAATATAACGGAAAGCAACTCCGTCGTTATACGCTCTTCCTACAACGGTAAATAAATCGCTACCGTGAGCAAAAGTTATGCTTTGTTCGTAACAATAATCTCTATTAGATAAAAATTTACCCGAGTAAGTTTTATAGGTTTCGTCTATTAAAGTTTTAGAAGTCATAGACCTATACGTAAATCCGTTGGTAAAATCGCCTAAGGACGTATTGTTTAAACCTATTCTAGATTTTTCTACGAATAACTTTCCGTTTTTAACTGCGGAATAATCTATCCAAGAATTATTTAACGTTACTATTAACTTAGTATTTCCGTCGGGAGAAGCAAGTTCCATTTGTTTGTTTGCGGTAGACGACGCGCTTCCTACTAATACTTTCATATTAGTAGATATAGTAACCGAACCTTCCGTATAGGTGGTTTCGATTATAGCTTCGCCTTCTCCTACTGCTTTAATGGTTTTAGCGTTGTCGTCAACGGTTACTATTCCCGTATTGCTAGAAGAAATAGTAAAGGTCGCGTTAGACGCTTTTTTAACTATGCTTCCGTAAGAACACGAATAAAGAGAAATGTTAGCCGTTTCTCCAACTTTTAACGAGTCGTTGGAAGACGTAAGCGAAATTGCTCTCGTAGCGTAGGGGGTGTTAGCAAACACTCTCGGCATACAGTATAACGTATGCGCACTGTTAGTATTAGAAGTAGAAGTTTCCACCCTTATTTTAACGGTATTTGCAGGAATATTTACTTGAATTCTTCCCATTTGACTCGTTCTGGATACCGTTACGGATTGCAATAACGTATAATTCGTTCCGTCTGAACTTGCTTTTACGTTAAACGTCGCGTTTTGAACGTAATCTGCAGTTTTCGTACTTACTATTCCGACGAACGCCGAAAATACCGTGGCATTCATTTCCGATACGTCGTATTCGGCGCTGGAAGAAGCGTGCATAAATACACATTTATCAAAATAGGTGTCTACCGAATGAGTAGTAGCAGGCTCCGTTATTACGTTTAATAACGTAGATTTTCCTTCTAAAACCGTATCGTTTAACAAGTCGCCGAAACCTATATTGGTCGCGCTTGTCGTCATATCAGATAAATACGCGTAATCGCAGTAGAGTTTTAAATCGGCAAGAGTCGCGTTATCGAAAGCGTTTCCGTCCCCGCCGTCTTCTACTACGATGGATATATGAGAAGCTCCGTAAGGAATGTTTATATCCAAAGGAATTGCGTCTGTATTTCTAGTTAAAACGCCGGTTGTCTTTAAGTTTACGTCGTTCCCGCCGTTCATTCTATAATTGATTTTTACTACGACCGTTCCTTCTCTATCGTAAGCAAGAGCGTCCCTTTGGTTTATTCCTACAAGTCCCGTAAGCCTATACGCCCCCGTTCCGCTGATATCCCAACCATATTTACAATTCGCTTGGAAACATAAACCTTTTTCAAAAGTTTGCGTTGCTCCGTTTACTTTTAACGCAAGCGGGACTAAACTTCCGTTGTCTAAGGGGAACGCTTGGTTTATAGAAAAGTTATCGTAATAATCTTGATAATCTTTATAACTATAAGGAAAGTCGCTTAAATATAAGAAATTTGCTTCTTGCCCTACCGTTAAATTTTCTCCGTAAATTCTAGGATTTGCAAATACGGCGTGTTCGCACATAATATCTTGCGTTCCTACGTCGTAGCTAGCAAGAGTTAATTCCTTAACGCCCGTAATATCTACGTCTATCGCCCCTTGTACCGAATCGGGGTTATATGCTTTTGCGTCGTTAAACAATTCCCTATCGTCCCCGTAAATTTTAAAGCTTGCGGTAGCGGAATTAGGAAAATTCGTTCTGTTAGCCCATTGATTGTCGCTCTTAAACTGATTTACGCCGATTATCGCGGTAAATCTCGTAGCGTTTAATCCCGTAAGGTCATATACTATTTTACCTTCCGAAGAACCGCTAGTTCTATTTATGGTTATAGCTTTAGAGTATCTTTCGTTATACGCTCCGCCACCCCTTTTTAAAGTAATAGCTCCGTCCAAAACGTCGCCGGGATTTAAAGTAGTGTTTATAGCAAATTCCCCTACGTTTTCCATTCTTGTGTACGTAAGGTCGCTTAAATATGCAAATTTATAGGTGTTTTCCGCTTTAACAGTTTGTATTGAACTCTTTTTGCTTAAAGTAGCGCTTATTGCAAAAATCATCGACAACGAAAATATTAAAGATAAAAACCACAACGAAATCTTTTTCGTTTTCACTGCATAGTCCTCCTAAATTTATTCTCTATAACATATTATCATCTTTTTTAAATAAAAAAAATAAACAAAAGAAACTTTTGTTTTCAAAAAACCTTTTTAAATATGGACATTTCACTTTTTATATGTTTTTTGCTTGATTTTTTTATTCCTTAAATTATAATTGTATTATGAGTAAGGTACATTTTGGAATTTACCCTGTAGAAAAAGACTGTTACATCGTCGAAATAGGGAAAAGCGAAGACACCGAACCGAATTGTTGGGGTCCCGGAATAAGGGATAGGTATATGATTCACTTTTGCCTAAGCGGAGAAGGTACTTTTAACGGACAAAAAGTAACGGCTAACAATTATTTTTTGGTAACGCCTTTCACAAAAATAAATTATAAGGCAAATCCGAGCAATAAATGGCAATATTTATGGATAATAATGGGCGGAAATAATTGTAAATCATTACTAAAAGAGTACGGATTTATTACGGAAACGGGAGTAGGAGTATATAACTATACCGACAAGCTTAAACAGCTTATTGATTTTATATTCCCAGAAAACGCCCCGCCTATGAATTCGGACACCATAGCCTATTGGGTAAAAATGATTTTTTCTTATAATCAAACGGAAGGCAAAACGAATTCTCACAAAAACGTTAAGAAAAAACATTTAGAAGACGCGGTACACTTTATCAACTTAAAATATCACAGCGGAATTACCCCGTCCGACGTAGCAAAACACGTAAAGTTAGACGAAAAATATCTTTGCTCGATTTTTAAAGCGAATTACGGAGTTTCTATTCAACAGTACTTAAACACTTTGAGAATTGAAAAATCTAAACACTTACTGCTTAATTCGGATTTAAACATTTCCGAAATAGCTTACTCCGTAGGAATAGACGACCCGTTATATTTTTCAAGATTTTTTAGAAAGACCGTTGGAGAAAGTCCGAAATATTTTAAAAAAAATAATTTGAAAAATCAAGAGGACAATAACGATACGAAATAATTAAATATTAAAGGCGGAATTTAATCGAGCTCGATTAAATTCCGCCTTATTTTATTCTTATATGGTTATCTAAGTCCGAACTTTTACGCTTAATTTTGTATAAATTATTTAGAAAGTTTGTCTATAAGTCAAAAAACGCTTAAAAAGCTTTTAAAATTTACTTCCTCTATTTTATAATACAAGAAGTTAGAAACTTGCTTGCAAGGGTTTATAACTTCGCCGTGTTTCAAACAAGAAGTGTAAAAACGCAAGTTTTTACTCTAGCGCCGCAAGGGGCTTAAAGATTTTGCCATAAAGTAAAGAGTGAAAATTTAAACGAAAAATTTAAAAATTCACTCTTTTTCTTTATTTCACTTTTTTTATTTTGCGTGATAAAGTTTTTTACTTTGGTAAACGGGGTCGCTGGTATAATCTATTCCTAATTTTTTAAGGACGTTTATATCCACTTGCGAAAGTATTACGGTGGAATGACACTGAACGCCTTTTAAAAGCGGTAGAGCTTTAATGGCTTTATCGGCAAATTCGTCCGTAACGGCGCTTATGGATAACGCGATTAAAACTTCGTCCGTGTGTAGTCTTGGGTTATGTCCGCCAAGGCTGTTTATTTTTAGTTTTGAAATAGGTTCTATAACGGACGGTGGTAAAAGCATAACTTTATCGTTAATTTGCGCTAAATGCTTTAAAGCGTTTAAAATGCACGCGCTTGTCGCCCCTAATAAAGCAGTGGTTTTACCGGTAATAATCGTTCCGTCGTTTAATTCCATAGCCGTTGCGGGCGCAGACGTTTTTGCGGATTTTTCCCTTGCGCAACTTACGCACTTTCTTTCCGCGACCGAAATATTGCATTTTTGCATTAAAACGTCTAATTTATTTACAACTTCGTCGCCGATTTTATCGTTTCTTCTATCGCATAAAGCGGTTAAATATCTACGAATTATTTCTTGTTTGGAAGCTTCTACGCAAACGGCGTCGTCGACGATGCAATTTCCCGCCATATTTACGCCCATATCCGTTGGCGATTTATAATACTCTTCTCCGAAGATTTTCAGAAACATTTTTTTGAGTACGGGGAAAATTTCTACGTCTCTGTTATAGTTTACGGTACTTACACCGTAAGCTTCTAGGTGATAGGGGTCAATCATGTTTACGTCGTTTAAGTCGGCAGTAGCGGCTTCGTACGCGACGTTTACCATATGTTGCAACGGTAAATTCCAAATGGGGAAAGTTTCGAATTTAGCGTATCCCGATTTTACACCCCTTTTATTGTCGTGATAAAGTTGAGAAATGCAAGTTGCCATTTTTCCGCTTCCCGGCCCCGGGGCGGTTACGACTACTAACGAACGCGTTGTTTCTATATACTCGTTTTTTCCAAGTCCGCTGTCGCTCACAATTCCTTCTACGTCGTAGGGATAGTTGGCGATAGGATAGTGTCTGTAAGATTTAATACCTAATTTTTTTAAGGTTTTTTCGAACTTTTTAGCAAGTTTTTGGTCCTTAAATTGCGTTAAGCAAACGCTACCGACGTACAAACCCACTTCTCTGAACGCGTCTATTAATCTTAAAACGTCCATATCGTAAGTTATACCTAAATCTCCCCTTACTTTGCATTGTTCGATGGCGTCTGAATTTATAGCGATAACTATTTCCGCTTCGTCTTTCATTTTAAGTAACATTTGTAGTTTACTGTCGGGCTTAAAGCCGGGAAGAACCCTAGAAGCGTGATAATCGTCGAAAAGCTTTCCGCCGAATTCGAGATATAATTTGCCTCCGAACTTATCTACCCTTTCTTTTATGTGTTCCGATTGCATCGATAGATATTTGTCGTTGTCAAAACCTATTTTATTCATATTTATCCCTTGTTAAAAATTTGTTTTGTGTTTTAGGTTTCTTTTGTCGAAAACACAAAAAAACCGAAAAATATTATACTACTTTAACGGCTAAATTACAATTATTTTTTAAATTTAATATCAAAATTTTTAACAAACGAATTAGCCATACAAAAAAACCCGACTTTTTAAGTCGGGTAAATTTTTAGTAATGAAACATTTTTATTAAAATTAAACTCGCCATTCCGTAGTACGTTATTACGGAAACTAAATCTACTACGGTGGTAATCATCGGCCCGCTTGCAACGGCAGGATCTTTTTTGAGCTTTTTAATTATCATAGGTATTAAACAACCCATAATGCTTGCAACCGTCATAGACACTAAACACGCTATGGATATACAACCCGATACGACGAACGAATGATGATAAGTAAATCCGTTGCGGAATTTTACTAATAAGCCCATAAATATAAAGCAGATTATACCCATTATAAGTCCGTTGAAAAATCCTACTCGCATTTCTTTAAACAGGAATTTAAACTTTTCTTTCGTGGACAAATCTTCTCTATCTAAAACCCTTAGCGTTATAGCTAACGTTTGCGTTCCGCCGTTTCCCGACATATCCAAAATTAAAGACTGGAAGCAAACGATATACGCAAGTTCTTTTATAGTTCCTTCAAAAAGTCCCGTTACGGAGGAAACGAGCATTCCTAAACACATTAGAATAAATATCCAAGGCGTTCTTTTTCTTAAACTTTTAATAAGCGGTTCGTTTAAATCTTCTACGTCCGTTACCGCCGCGAATTTAACGTAATCTTCGTCCGCTTGTTCGTGTACGACTTCCAAAATATCCGAACTCGTTATAACGCCTATCAACTTATTTTGACAGTCTAGTACGGGGATTGAATCTTCGTCGTAATCTTTAATTTCGTTTATACAGTTTTCTATTTCTTCGTCGCCGTAAACGTAAGGATAACTCTTTATTATTATATCTTCAAGTTCGGTAGTCGCCCTTGCGATTATTAGTTCGCGCAGTTCTATCGCGCCCGCGTATTTCCCTTCGTCGTCTACTACGTATATGGTGGAAACGTTGTCGTTGTCGGCGGCTTGCTCTATTAAAGATTTCATCGCTTCTTTTACGCTGGATTTTTCTTTAATACATATATAGTTAGTGGTCATTTTACTACCGATTTGTTCTTCGGTAAAAGATTGAACCATTACTATATCTTTTTTTGCTTCGTCGTCTAGCAGAGCGATTAGTTTTTCCTTTTTATCGTCTTCTAACTCGTCTAATACGTCTATTGCGTCGTCAACGTCCATTTCTTCTATAATGTCGGCTGCCTTTTCGTTAGAAAGTTCGCCTATATAGTCTTCTACGTCGTCTAAGTACGCAAATATTTCCGAAACTTTTTCGTTTCCTAAAATTCTATAAAGTTTTTGCCTTTCTTCTTTGGAAAGAAATTCTAAGGCGGAAGCAATATCGTTTTCGTGGTATTGTTCCAGTTTTTCTCTTATTTCGTCAGCGGGTAAATTACTCCTGATTATCTCGGATATTTCCGAAGAATAGTCTTTGCTGACGGAAGAAATTTTTTCTTCTTCCATACTAACCTCCTTTCGTTACAAACAAAAATTTAGCATTTTAGCAATAATTTTTGTTTATTTAGCGGTAAAACACCAAACGAAAGTAAGGTTTTTCACCGCGTTTAGTTGATACTTCGCCCGGGGCGAGCGTCTGCGGATTCCATTTTTTATCTCCTTAAAATTTTATGGTATTACAAGTTTTAAAGTTTTGAATTTGTAAAACTTATAATAACCGCGTTGTATTAGTTTACCTTTTACGATAATATAATACACGCTTATTAACAGTATAGCATATTTATTTTTTTTTGACAACGCCATTTTAACGCCAAAAAAAATTTTTTTATAAAAAAAGCAAGCCTTTAAAACTTCATTCCAAAAGTTTTTCTTTTTAGTCAAACTTTTAGTTTTTCGTCATCTTGCTTGCCTTTTAAATTTTTAGGTAACTACTAAATTTTTCTGTATTCGATACTTCCTAAATTATAATCTCTTACCAAATTTTCACTGTCGGTTTTATCGACGATTTCTATTCGCGTAACGTAATTGTCGGAATTTAAAACGTATTTTTCTCTATAAATACGGTTATTTTTTATATACTCTACGTCAATCGTAATAAAATTGCCCGAAGTGTTATACACTATCGTTTTTTTACTAAACGCTTTTTCATTGTTATAAAAAAATTCGTTGAAATAAGTTTTGTCGTAATTTACTCTTATTTCTTTTCCATTTATCGTGATTTTACCGTCAGTAATAATAAAGCCTTCTTCGGGAACTATAAAAGTTTCGCCGTTATTTACTTTTCCCTTTATCGAAGTTACTTTATAGTTGGGTTGAGCTGTCGTAGCGTTTTGCTCTACTTTCGCAAGCAGTTCATCAACTGTCATATACGGATTTTCCTGCTCTAATTTTGCATACAAAATTAAATTTTTAGTAATAGGCGTATTGTCAACGTCGAATTTTTGCGTGAACTCTTGGTCTAAATACCAACCTTCTACCGTAATCATACCTAACTGAGAGTCGTAATGACTATAAGTCGGAGGAGTAGTTTTTTGACCTTTTTCAACTTCTTTTTCCAAAACTTTCTCGTTATTAATATAAAACTGTACCAAGTATTTTTCACCTGATTCAGAAGCTTTTTCTTTACTTTTACAACCTACAATATTTACTGCTGTAAAAAGTAAAAATAAGCTTAATAAAAGCAATAATGTTCTTTTCATATATTTTACTCCTTATATAAAATTTTCAATCTTTATACTCAACGCTTTTTAACGTCAATCCTTTTGCATTTAAGGTTTTGCCCAATAAATTTCTGTCCCCCGTTTCGTAAGATAACAAAACGTTTTCCTTGGGCAACTTCCCCATTCCTACCTGCAAAAGCGTTCCCGCCATAATTCTTACCATATTGTATAAAAAACCGTCGCCCGTTACGGTAAAGATTAGGTCGCTTTCAAATTGCTTTAAACTACTATCGAAAATAGTTCTTTCGGTGCTTTTAACCGTCCTTCCACTGGAAGAAAACGCTTTAAAATCGTGATAGCCTTTAAAGAGTTTAACGCATTCTTGCATTTTTTCTATATCTACGTCGAATATCTTTAAAGCGTATCTTTCCTTAACGGGAATCTCCGTTTCCGACAAATAAAACCTATATTCGTACGTCTTTTTTTTGCAAGAAAATCTTGCGTTAAAATCGTCTTTTGCTTTTTCGGTAGACAATACTTTGATATCTTCGGGCAAATAAGCGTTTATCGCCTTATAGAGCCGTTTAGCTTCTATTTTCTCGTCTATTTCAAAAGAGAATACCTGACCTAAAGCGTGTACGCCCGTATCCGTTCTTCCGCTACCCGTTATTCTAATATTTTTACCCGTCAAACTAAACAACGCCTTTTCTATTTCGCCTTGAACGGTACGTTTTTCGCCTTGAACTTGCCAACCGTAAAAAAGCGTTCCGTCGTAAGATACCACTGCTTTTACTATCATATTACCCTACCGAGTTTAACGTTTATTATAATGCAACAAGTAAATACTATCGCAACCGCAACACAAGCAAAAACGTCTTTTAATCTTATTACGCTTTTTTTGTATTTAGTTCTTTTTTTGCTTCCGTTATAGCACCTTGCGTCCATTGCGTCGCCTAGTTGGTCGGCAATGTTAAAAGACGCTATTAATAGCGGAATTATTACGGGTACTAAAGCTTTTATTTTTTGAATAAAGTTGCCCGACTCTATTTGCGAACCCCTTGCCTTTTGCGCGTTTACTATCTGCTCCGTTTTTTCCGTAAGAGTGGGAATAAACCTTAACGCGATACTCATAATAAGCGCCAACGTATGAATGGGAATTTTTATCCAAGTAAGCGGTTTTAACAAAATTTCTATTGCGTCGGTTAACTCTATGGGAGTGCTTGTAAGCGTTAAAAGCGCGCTGGATATTGCCAAAAACACTAACCTTAACGCCATAAACGACGAAAATATTAAATTATGTTCGGTAATTTTTAACTTCCAAATTTTAAGCAAAACTTTTCCCGACTTATCCGAAAACAACAAGTTTAATATTACGGTAAAAATTATTAAAAACAAAATAGATTTTAAGCTTTTAATTACGCTTAAAAACGGAACGCCCGACAGTATTATAACTAAAAGCAAAAACACGCCTAACGCTAAAAATCCGTAAAAGTTTTTAATTAAAAATATCAAAACGACAAGCGCGATAAAAATTAAAAGCTTTATGCAGGCGTTCATTTTGTGAATAGGACTTTTTACGGGATAGTAACTTCCGAGCGATACGTCTTTTCTCATTTTTTCACCGCCTTTGCCACGGCGTTTACAAATCCGTCTAAGCTAAAATCGTTATCTATTTCTACGCCTTTATTTTTAAGCGCTTGCGTAAGCGTTGCCGTTACGGGGCAAGAAAGTCTTAATTCTTTTAATTTTTCTCCTTGCGAAAATACTTGCTTAGGCGTTCCGTCAAGCTCTATTTTCCCGTTAGAAAATACTACTACTCTGTCACAGTTGTCGCAAACTTCGTCCATATCGTGCGATACGATAATTACGGTTTTGCAAATATCGCCCTTTATTTTTTTTATTAAATCCATTAAAGCGGTTTTACCTACGGGGTCAAGACCTGCCAAAGGCTCGTCTAAAACCAAAATTTCGGGACGAGTGGCAATTATGCCCGCAATAGCAACTCTTCTTTTCTGTCCGCCCGAAAGTTCGAACGGGGACAAATCTTTAACTTCTTCGTAGTTCATTCCAAGCGTTTCAAGCGCCTGTTTTACCCTTTCCGCAACTTCTTGTTCGGACAATTCGGGATAGAATTTTTTTACCCCGAAAGCGCAGTCCGCATAAACGGTTTCGGCAAAGAGTTGATATTCGGGATACTGAAAAACCATTCCGACTTTTTTTCTAAGTTCTATTAAAGACTTTTTTAACTTCTTTTTTTCTTTGCGAGTTTTAGGGGATAAATTAAATTCTCCAACCTGCAAAAAGCCTTCGTCAACTTCTATAAGTCGGTTTATATGTTGAATAAAGGTGGATTTTCCGCTACCCGTATGACCTATTATTCCTACCGTTTCGCCTTCCGAAATATTAAGGCTTACGCCGTTTAAAGCAACGCTTGCGAACTTACTTTTTTTGTTAAAGGTAAAACTTAAGTCTTTGCAAACAATCTGCATAAATTTCCCTCCAACTCTTCTTCGGTTAAAACTTCGCCCGCGTCTATTCCTTTTTCTTTTAACTTTTTAGCTATAATCGTAGCTCTAGGGAGCGTAAGTCCCGCTTTTTTTATAGCCTCTTCGTCGGCAAAAACTTCTCTCGGCGTTCCGCTCTTTATAATTTCTCCGTCGTTAAACACGAAAACTTTATCGCAATTTATGGTTTCTTCCATATAGTGAGTTATTAAAATTACGGTTAAATTTTCTTCTTTACGGAGCTTTTCAACAATGTCCATTATCTCTTTTCTACCCTTGGGGTCGAGCATGGAAGTAGCTTCGTCCAAAATTAAAATTTTAGGCTTTATCGCCAAAACAGAAGCAATGGCAATCCTTTGTTTTTGTCCGCCCGAAAGCCTTGAAAACGTTTTATTCCGAAATTCTTCCATTTCGGTTACTTTTAAGGCGAAATCTATTCTTTTAGCTATTTCTTTCCTTTCTACGCCTAAATTTTCGGGTCCGAAAGCTACGTCGTCTTCTACTATCGTGGCAACCGACTGATTATCGGGGTTTTGAAAAACCATTCCCGCCGTTTTGCGTATTTCAAAGACGTTTTTTTTGTCGGAAGCGACCATTCCGTAAACTAAAATTTCTCCGCTTAAAGCCGAAAGCAAACAATTTATGAGCTTTGCGGTCGTGCTTTTGCCCGAACCGTTACGCCCTATAAACGCAACTTCTTGCCCTTCTTCGATAGAAAAATTAAGATTTTTTAATATTTGTTTCCCGTTTTGATAACTAAAAGAAACGTTTTTAAATTCAACAGCCGTCATTTCCCCTGTTTTTTCCGCCTAAATTTTGTTTTTAACATTATATCATAAAAATAACGTTTTGCAAAACTTTTTAATCGGCTTTTCTACAAAATACTCGCTAAGTAGTTGTTATTTTTAGCAAAAAATAATTGAAAAATTTTTATTATTGTGTTAAAATACCAACTGAATAAATAATTTAAAATTCTTAGTGATATACTATTATAAGAGTTTTATCGATTTTCGCTTGAAAATAGCAATAACAATAAAGTTTGAATTAAGTTTAAAAACTTATAATCCTACTTGAAAACCGATAATTTTGGAGGATAGCAATTTGAAAAAAAGCACCAAAACGTTGATAATTATAATCTGCGCGATACTTTTAGCGGTAATACTCGCGTCCGTTTACTTTTCTAACAGAGCAAAAAAAGTCGATACGGACGAATTTTTGGAAAGCGCAGGTCTTGTTTGGGTTTCCCCTGACCATGAAAACGATCCCGACGTAATAACCGTAAATAACAGAAAATTTAAAGTCGATAAAACGAAAGCCGAAATTAAATACGTTGTAATTTCTTCTTACGAATTAAAGGGTTACAACGCAAAAGGCGTTCAAATATATAAATCTGCAATCGACAGGGACGGATATTATTACGCTTACTTAGACGCTTTAAAGGCAAACGATTGTATTAGCGGTTATAACTTTACCGACCCTAACGAAGGCTCTTTCTTCTCTTCAATAATTCTGCCCTTACTACTCAACGTTGTTTTGATAGTAGTCGTCTTGATAATATTCAGACAAATGAGCGGAGGCGGGAAATCCGCTATGGATTTCGGAAAAACCAAGGCAAGAGTTTCTCAGTCCAGAGTTCGCTTTACCGACGTTGCGGGCGCGGAAGAAGAAAAAGAAGAATTAAAAGAAATAGTAGAATTTTTAAAAGCTCCTAAAAAATTCGTAGATTTAGGCGCGAGAATCCCTAGAGGCGTTCTACTCGTAGGACCGCCCGGAACGGGAAAAACGCTATTTGCAAAAGCAGTCGCGGGGGAAGCTAACGTTCCGTTCTTCTCTATCAGCGGTTCAGACTTCGTAGAAATGTTCGTAGGCGTAGGCGCTTCGAGAGTAAGAGATTTATTCGCAACCGCCAAAAAGAATATGCCTTGTATAGTATTTATAGACGAAATAGACGCGGTTGGTCGTCAAAGAGGCGCGGGACTCGGTGGCGGAAACGACGAAAGAGAACAAACGCTTAACCAACTACTCGTTCAAATGGACGGTTTCGATACAGGCGACGGAATTATAATTATCGCGGCAACCAACAGAGCCGACATATTAGACCCCGCTCTTCTTCGTCCGGGAAGATTTGACAGACAAATTTACGTCAACCTACCCGACGTTAGAGGTAGAGAAGCTATTTTAAAAGTTCACGCAAGAAATAAACCGCTTGCAAAAGACGTAAACTTTAAAACTCTTGCAAGACTTACTTCGGGCTTTTCAGGCGCAGACTTAGCTAACCTTTTAAACGAAGCTGCAATTTTAACCGCAAGAGCTAACCGCCCTTGCATCACTAACACCGATTTGTACGAAGCAATTAACAAAGTTTTAATAGGTCCGCAAAAGAAGAGCAGACTCGTTACCGAAACGGATAAGAGAATTACCGCTTACCACGAATCGGGACACGCGATACTTGCAAGACTTCTTCCCCACTGCGACCCCGTACAAGAAGTTTCTATTATTCCGAGAGGCAGAGCCGCAGGCTACACTATGACTCGCCCCGACGACGATAGCAACCACATTAACAAATCTAAACTTTTAGACGATATAGTTATGACGCTAGGCGGTAGAGTTGCCGAAGAAATAGTCATTCACGAAATTTCGGCAGGCGCTAGCAACGATATTTCGGTTGTAACACAAAGAGCAAGAAAAATGGTTACCGAATGGGGTATGAGCGACAAAATAGGCCCTGTAAACTACGGCGATAACGACCAAATTTTCGTTGGAAGAGATTATCAAACCAAGACCCCTTACAGCGAAGAAACGGCTAAAATAATAGACGAAGAAATTGAAACTATTATTAAAGACGCTCATAAAAAAGCAACCGAATTACTATCTACCCACAAAAACTTACTCGACGTTATGGCAAGGCTTTTAATTGAAAGAGAAACTATTTACTCCGAAGAAGTAGATATGATAATGGACGGGAAAACGGTTGCGGAGATTTTAGAAAATATCGACGAAAGAGATAAAAAGAGAAAAGAAAATCCGTTTGGAGTTTCTACTAACGAAAATTTTACAAACCAAACTAACGGTTAAGTTTAAATGCAAGACAAACAAACCATTACGGAATTAGATATAAACAAAATTTACGCAAACCCTAATCAACCGAGAAAAACTTTTGACGAAAATTTAATTGACGAACTTGCCCTATCTATAAAAAAACACGGGATAATATCCCCAATTATAGTCCAAAAAAAAGAAAGCGGTTATTATATGATAATCGCGGGAGAAAGAAGATATAGGGCGGTTAAAAAATTAGGAATACAAACTATTCCCGCAATAGTTAAAACGTTCGACGATAAAAAAGTAGACGAAATAGCTATTATAGAAAACTTACAACGGGAAGATTTAAACCCCGTAGACGAAGCTAACGGCTTTAAACGCCTTATGCAAGAATACTCTATGACGCAAGAAGAACTTGCCTTGTCCGTAGGAAAAAGTCGTAGCGCGATAGCTAATAAATTAAGGCTATTAACTCTTTCGAGAGAAGTTTTATATTATCTTGAAAAAGGAGTTATTTCGGAAGCCCACGCAAGAACGTTAATTCCGCTTGAAGTTAAGTATCAAAAGTTTTTTTTAGATAAAATAAGAAAAGAAGGTTGGTCGGTTAGAAAAACCGAAACGGAAGTTAAAAAGCTTTCCGCCCCGCAACCTAAACAAACGGTAAAACAAAAAAACAGCGAACTTACGGAACTTGTTTTAAGATTAGAGCATATTCTAAAAACGAGAGTTTCCGCCGTCGGCGACGGAGAAAAAGGTAAAATATCTATTGAATATTTTACCCCGGACGATTTAAACAGACTTTTTGAAATTATTGACAAAATAGAACAAGGATAAGGTAAAAAATATGGAAGTAAATTCTTTAATTGCAAAATCGGTTATGGTAACGGGACACAGAGTCGTAGAAAACTTAGACGAAAAAAAATTAGAAGAAATTTTTAAGCTTTTAATTAAAAAAGGCTACACTCGTTTTTACGTCGGAATGGCGCTCGGATTCGATACCATTTGTTTTAAAATTTTAGAAAAATTAAGAGAAAATAACGATATTACTTTAATTGCCTGCATTCCTTGCAGAGAACAAGACAAATATTTTACCAATTCTCAAAAAGAAGAATACGCAAGAATGTTAAAGTCTGCAAACGAAAAACATTTGTTAGGCGAAAAGTTTACGTCGTATTGTATGTACAGAAGAAATTGTTATATGGTAGACCATAGCGCGATAGTCGTAGCGTACTTACATAAATCTTTCGGCGGAACGTTTAACACCGTAAAATACGCTGAAAAGAAAGGGAAAAAAATTATTAACGTATAATTGATTTTTGCTTCTAACCGTTGCGCTTAATAATATAATTCACCATAACTTTCAAGCGGAAAGACTTACGTCTTTCCGCTTTTTAACTGTTCAAATAATTATGTAAAAAAGTCAATATCTTGTATATTGTCTTGTATGCTATCTTGTATATTTTAAGGGCTTTTTTTGCAAATTTTAAAAGGGACGGCGTTTTGCCGTCCCTTAAAACAATATTTTTCG
>CAJMEI010000002.1 GCA_905212395.1 uncultured Christensenella sp.
GGAACAACAGGGCTCGAACCTGTGACCCTCTGCTTGTAAGGCAGATGCTCTCCCAACTGAGCTATGCTCCCATAAAAAAGCAACCGCATTTCGATTGCTTTTATACTATAACAAATTATATGCAAAATTGCAAGTGTTTTTTAGCTTTTTTTTCAAATTTTTTTATTTTTTTAAAAAGCCCTAAAAACTGATACTTTTTTAACGTGTTTTTGCTTTTTTACGTTTTAATTTAAGGTTACGTCTTTTAAAACGTCGTATTTTAAAACAGCTTCACGTTTTATAGTTTCCATTTCAGCTTGGCTACAATTTTCGAAAGCTTCATCGGAAAGTTTTTTCGCTTGCATTATGGTTTCTACACCGTAATACAAATTTCCTACTTCTTTAAACAGTTCTCCCGATTGTCTTGTTCCTAAAAAATCGCCCCCGCCACGCATTTTAAAATCGTACTCGGCAATTTTAAATCCGTCTGCATTATTTTTTAATACGCTTAATCTTGCGCAAGTTTTTTCGTCTTCGCTGTCGGAAAGTAAAAAACAATAACTCGTGTCGTTTCCCCTACCGACTCTTCCCCTTAGTTGATGTAACTGAGAAAGTCCGAATCTTTCAGCGTTATAAATAACCATTACGGTTGCGTTGGGAACGTCTATCCCGACTTCTATTACCGTTGTGGAAACTATCGCGGAAATTTTATTTTCCTTGAAATCGTTCATCACGGCTTTTTTATCTTCGTCTTTTAGTTTTCCGTGCAGAAGTCCGAAATTTATTTGCGGTAACCTTTCTTTTAATTGTTCGTAAAGAGCCGTTACGCTCATAATTTCGCCTTCTTCATCGTCTTGAATTTTAGGGCAAACGAAATACGCTTGTTTTCCGTTTTCGATTTCTTTTCGGATAAAATCAAGCATTCCGTCGTATTTTTTATAGGGAACTATACCCGTTTTAAGTTCCCCGCGACGCTTTGGCTTTTCTTTAATTTCGCTTACGTCTAAATCCCCGTAAAGCACCAAAGAATAAGTTCTAGGTATGGGGGTTGCGCTCATAACCAAAGTATCGCACCCGATTCCTTTATCGTTAAGCGCGTTTCTATGCGCCACTCCAAACCGATGTTGCTCGTCGCAAACGCATAAGCTTAAATTTTTAAAAACTACGTCGCTTTGAATTATTGCGTGCGTACCTACTACGATTTTTGCATTCCCGTTTGCAATATCTTTTTTAACGGTCGTTTTTTCGGATTTTTTTAACGAAGACGATAAAAACACGGTTTCGTATTCGGGGAAAAATTTTAAACATAGTTTATAATTTTGCTCCGCCAAAATTTCCGTAGGGCACATATATGCAACTTGATAACCGCTTTTTAACGCGACGAACATTGCGCAATAAGCTACCGCCGTTTTACCGCTTCCTACGTCGCCTTGCAAGAGTCTATTCATTACGTGCGGATTTTTAAGGTCTGAAAATATCTCGTTTATTGCTTGTTTTTGTCCGTTTGTAAATTCAAAACCAAAACGTTTTGAAAATTCTTTTATATCGTCGGCGCAAGTAGAATATTCGTTTTGACGAACTCTTTCCTTTCCGCCTTTTATCAGTTTAAACGAACAAGTCAATAAAAAATATTCTTCTAACGCGATTCTTTCGCTACAATTTTTTATATCTTCTTGTCTGCGCGGAAAATGTATACCGTAGTAAGCTTGTCTTAAATCTCTTAAACCGTATTTTCTTTCCAAAAAAAACGGGATAGTAGTTTTAGGCGGACAAATATTTAAAGCGTTTTTAACGATAGACGACATTATCCCTTGCGCAATATTTCCGCTTTTATATACGGGTACTATACCTTTTAACCTATAATTTTTATCGAGCGGTTCAAAAGTAGGATTCATCAAAGTAATTTGCCCGTATTCGTTTTTTATTCTACCGTAAAACAAATATTCATGCTCGGCTTTTAATTTTTGTAAAACGTAAGGGCTGTTAAACCAAATTATCGTAAAAAATTGATTATCGCTTTCGCATATAACTTTAACGTAGCTTATTCTTTTTGAATGTGAAATTCTGTTTTGCGGAAAAGAAACGGGCTTTGCTTTAATTAAAGCCATTTCGTAATTATTACAACTTTGCAAATTTTGGACAGTAGATAAATCAAGATAATTTTTTGGAAAATGTCGAATTAAGCTCTCGCAATTATATATCGAGAGCTTTTGTAATTCTTTTATTCTTTTGTCACTTACGCCTTTTATTTTTTCTAGTTCCATATAAAACTTAGGTTGTTTATCTTTCGATAAACAACCGATAAAATTATTCTAAAGAAATAATGTAATAGTAAATTGGTTGACCGCCAAAGTAAGCTTCTACTTCTAAATCGGGATAAGCTTCCCTTAATTTTTCGCATAAAGCTTGCGCGTCTTCTTCTTTTACGTCGCTTCCGTAATAAAGATTTAAAACCTCGTGGGAAGAATCTACTAATTTTGCAACTAAATCGCTTGTAACGGTTGCAATATCGCTTCCTTTATTGAGTATTTTCTTGTTATCGAGAGCGATTATATCACCTTTTTCAAGGTTAAACCCGTCTATATTAGTGGTTCTTACCGCATAAGTAACCTGACCTACCGTTACCGAATCTATTGCGTGAATCATATTGATTAAATTTTCTTCCGCGCTTAAATCGGGGTCGAATGCTAACGCCGCAACAAAACCTTGCGGTACGTTTTTAGTTGGTACTACGTGAATTTTTTTGTTTTCAACTAATTGTTTAGATTGCTCAGCCGCTAAAATTATGTTTTTATTGTTGGGGAAAACGAAAATATTTTCGGCGTTTATCCTTTGAGCCGCGTTCGCTATATCGGACGCGCTCGGATTCATCGTTTGTCCGCCTTCTATAATCTTATCTACTAATAAATCTTTAAATATTCCCGACAATCCTTCGCCTTGACTTATGGCAAGCATTCCCATAGGTTTCTTTTCGGCTTCGTACTTACGGAGTAATTCTCTATTTTGTTCGAGCATGTTTTCGATTTTTACTCTATCGAGTTCGCCTAACGCCAAAGCGTGAGTCAAAGCTTTTCCCGGGTCGTTAGTGTGAACGTGAACTTTTACGAAAGATAAATCACCTACAACGAGTACGCAATCGCCTATACTCATTAAGTATTCTCTTAATTTATCTATGTCGGCAATAGTAGTTCTTCTTTTAAGGTTAATAATAAAAAATTCAGTACAATAGCCGAATTCTATGTTGCCCAAATTAAATATGTCAATGTGGTCGTCGTCCGAAAAACTTTCTTTAGGCTTTTCTTCTTCAACGATTTCTCCGCCTTGAATTTCTTCGCCTAAAATTGCCATATTCATACCTTTGAATACGGTCATAAGTCCCATTCCGCCCGAATCTACTACGCCCGCTTTTTTAAGCACGGGTAAAAGTTCGGGAGTGGAAGCCAAAGCTTTTTCCCCTGCGTCTAAAACGCCTTTAAAGAATTCTTCGAAATTTTTTGCTCTACTAGAAGAAGCGAACTCGCTCATAAGTCTACAAACCGTAAGCATTGTTCCTTCTTTCGGTTTAGATACCGCGCCGTACGCTACTTGCGTTGCGTTTTTCATACCTTTTGCAAAAGTTTTGGTATCTATTTCTTGAACGTCCCTTAACGTTTTACATATCCCCGACAAAACTTGCGATAATATTACGCCCGAGTTTCCTCTTGCGCCCCTTAACGCGCCTTTACTTATCGCGTCGGTCATTTCGCTGATTCTGTTGGTCTTTACTGCTTTTAATTCCTTTACGGCAGACTGCATCGTCATCGACATATTAGTCCCCGTGTCCCCGTCCGGAACAGGAAAAACGTTCATTGCGTCTATTCTATCTCTATTTATTTCTAACAATCGCGACGCCATTGTCATCATTTTAGAAAACATAGCGCTGTTAATCGTTTTAATCATATTTAAAAATTATCCTCCGAAAAAAAATCAGAGCTTAACGCCAATAATATTGACGTCTATCGTACTAACTATCATTCCCGTTAGTTTTTCAACTTTATATTTAATAGATTCTTTTAAACTGTCCGCGACAGCAGAAATTGATACCCCGAATTTTATAATTACGGATACTTCTATCTTTATTCTATCTCCCGTCGTAGTTACTTTTACGCCTTTTGTAAATCTATCTTTACGGAAAAGCTCCGATAAACTGTCGGTAAAACGAAATGAATCAAGACCTACAACCCCATAGCTTTCATAACAAGCGTGTGAAACAAGCCTTGCTATCGCTTTATCGGATATTGAAATTTTACCGTATATGTTGCTCGTATTAACCGACATTTTTTCTCTCCTTTATAATCTGCAAAGATATTTTACAATATATTTCGGATTTTTGCAAGGTTTTATTACAATTTTAGGTTTATTTTGTAAAAAAAAATAAAAATCACAAAAAATTGCTAAAAATCGTTGCTTTTTTCTTTCAAAAATGTTATATTAAATATCGTTGAATTTTATGTGGAGGTGAAATTAAATGTCAAAAGTTTGTGCAATTTGCGGAAAAGGCAAACTCTCGGGCAATAAGGTTAGCCACTCTAACCGTAAAACTCCCCGTTTATATAATGCCAATGTACAAAAAGTTAAGGTGGTAAACGAAAAAGGAGTTATCACTTCCGAATACGTTTGTACGCGTTGTTTAAAGGGCGATAAAGTTCAGAGAGCTTAATTAGAATTGTTGGTTGCTAGAAAAGCAACCATTTTTCTTGCTAAATTTTAAATAGTTTAATATTGCAAGCTTTAAAAAATTAGCAAATTTTAACTAGAAGTATAAAACGCGGAATTATTAAAACGCATTTTAATTGCCGTAAGGCAAAAAGAGTACTTCTTATTATTTTTATGTGTTTAATTTTAAATATAGAAAAGCCGAAGGAAGTTTCCTTCGGCTTTTCACTTTTTTATTAAAATCTCTTTATTTTAGTAAAATTTTTACACGTTAAAATATAACGCGTTGGCTTAATTTTCCCGTTTAAAGGTTACGTAACAGTACACTTATTTAACGGTCTTTTTTTTAATTAAACGTATTATTCCCGATAAAAACGCAGGCAGTTTTATACAGATAATTTTCACGCTTATACCTCCGAAAACTTAGTCTATTTATTCTTCGATATTAACCGCTTTCATTTTTAAAACGGCTACACGCAAAACCCGATAACGAAAAATAAAATTATTTTACGACAAATATCAATATTTTACCGTTTACTTTTATGTAAACTTCGTCCTTTAAGGCAACGTTAGATATTCCCAAAGAAGAAAAAGCTTTTAACTCTTTCCCCACCGCATTATATTTTAATCCCTCGTTAATAATTATATTCGCGTTTTCGCAAAAAGGTACTAAAGAAATCGTTTTATTTTTTACTTTCGTCAATTTAATTTCGTTTTCGGTATAATAAATTTCGGTGTAATTGGTTACCGCTTTTACGGAAAATCCTTTTTTATAAGCAAGCGCCAAAACCGAAATATTTCCTAAAAAATGGTCGTCCCTTTTACCGCCGAAATTATAAAATTCGATTTCCGTTATATCCCCGCGTTTTAAAGCGTAGTCAACGACTGCTTCGCAATCCGTAAAATCTTTTTCAACGGGAAAAACGATAGCTCCGCTCGGAATATATCCCAAAGAATCGAAGTCCCCCATAACGCAATCGACTTTAATTCCGTTTTTTTCGCAGTATTCATAACCCCCGTCGCACGCGACGACTAAACAATTTTCTTTTTTTATTTTACCATTATAAAATTCTCCGTTTAAAAAAGCTTTAAGTTTCATTTATTACCTTGCAAAAATTCAATTTCGTTTTTATAAGATTTTGCCCCGAATACCGCGCTACCCGCAACGGCTATATCTATATCGGAATTCCAAACTTGTTCTACCGTTTGTCTATTTACTCCGCCGTCAATTTCTATTATAACGTTTTTTCCGTTTTTATTTGCAATTTTACGAATTTGACTTGCTTTTTCAAGAACTTCGGCAATAAATTTTTGTCCGCCAAAACCGGGGAAAACGCTCATTATCAAAACCATATCGCATAGCGCAATTTCGTCTTTAATTTTTTCTACGGGCGTATCGGGATTTATAACCGCCCCGCATTTAACGTTGCAATCTTTAATTTTTTGTAAAACTTCTTTTAAATTATCCTTACACGCTTCGTAATGCACGGTGATATAATCAGCGCCTGCTTTTGCAAATTTTTCAACGTAGTTTTCGGGATGAACAATCATTAAATGCACGTCTAACGGCAAAGCTGTTCTTTTTCTTATATCGGCAACCATTTTTATTCCGAACGTAATATTCGGAACGAAAACCCCGTCCATAACGTCGCAATGTACTAAGTCGGCTCCGCCAATTTCGATTTTTTTAATTTCTTCCGCCATATTAGCGAAATCTGCCGATAAAATTGACGGCGCAATAAGTATTTTTTTCATAAATTTATCCTTTATCTTTTAATTCGTTGTAAATAGCTAGATAATTTTCGTATCTATCCTTATTAATTTCCCCGTTTTTTACCTTTTCTTTTACGTCGCAATAAGGTTCGGCAATATGTACGCAATCGGAATAATAACAAGAATTGTCTTTAAATTCGGGATAAAAATCTTTTAAATTCTTAGCCGAAATTCCGTTTACTTCAAGCGCGGTAAAACCGGGAGTATCTACTACTTTTATTCCCTCGTTTTCGTGAACGAAACAATAAGTCGTAGTATTTTTTCCACGCATAATTTTTTCGCTTAAATCTCCGACTTTGTGGTTTACGCCTAATAACGCGTTTATCAACGACGTTTTTCCTACTGCCGATTGACCTGCAAAAGCGACCATTTTATTTTTTAAAAATTCCTTTAATTCACTTAAATTTTCACCCGTTAAACTTGACAAATAAAAAATTTTATCTACAACGCTTGCATACCTACTAGAAATTTCCAATCTTTTTATATCGCATTTATTTACGCATATAATAGGTCTTGAACCGCCGGCAAAAATAGATATAAGCATTTTGTCTACAACCAAAAAATCGGGCTTAGGAACGGGCGCAATAACGATATTAACGTAATCTACGTTTGCAACGCTTGGCCTAGAAAAACAAGACGTTCTTTTTTCTATTTTAAATATTCTGTTTTGGTCGTCAAGTTCAACGTAATCGCCTACAAGTACGGAGTTTTTACGCATAATTCCCTTTAAAGAACATTCGATTAAATTTTCCCCGACTTTTACAAGCGCTTTCTGTCCGAAAAGCGTGTAAATTTGCCCTTTCAACACTTGTTCTCCTTTAATGTTTTAGCCCTTAACTGTCCGCAAGCTCCTTCTATATCCGCGCCGATAATTCTACGAACGGTTGCCGATAATCCGCCGTTTATAAGAGTTTGGCAAAAATCTCTTGCTTGTTTTTCTCCGTCGCCTTTTAAACCTTTTTCTTTTACTTCGTTTAAACGAATTAAATTAACGTGGCAAGGACGACCTTTTAATATGCGAATAAGTTCTTTTGCGTCTTCCTCTCTATCGTTTTTACCTTGTATTAAAGAATACTCGAAAATATATCTCCTGCCCGTTTTTTCAAAATAATTATCGCACGCTTTAAGTATTTCGCTAATCGAGTATTTGTTTGCTACGGGCATAATTTTTTTACGTTCGGAATCAAACGGAGAATGTAGTGAAATCGTTAGATTTAACGGAATTTTTTCTTCTGCAAAACGTAACGCCTTATCTACCAAACCGCACGTTGACAAACTTATGTTTCTACTGCTTACATTTAGTCCTTGCTCGTCTATCAACTTTCTCAAAAAATCAATAACGTTATCGTAATTGTCAAACGGTTCGCCCATACCCATTAAAACTACGTTGGTAATTTTTCTATCCGAAACGCTACCGTTTAAAAATCTGTTTACAACGCAAATTTGCGATAAAATCTCCCCGCTCGATAAATTCCTTACAAGCCCGTTTATGGTAGACGCGCAAAATACGCACCCCATTCTGCACCCGACTTGCGTTGAAACGCATTGAGTGTAACCGTACTTGTATTTCATCAAAACGCCTTCTATAACGTTGCCGTCGTAAAGAGAAAACAAAAACTTTATAGAGCCGTCCTTAGACTTAAAATATTTTAAAATTTTAACGGGTTCGTTTTCAAAATCTTGCAAAAGTTTTTCCCTTAAAGATTTAGATAAATCGCTCATTTCGGAAATAGGTATTCCGTTATACACGTTTCTTATAATTTGATTAACCCTAAAAGGCTTTTCGCCCTTTTCCGATAAATAATTATTTAATTGTTGCTTAGATAAATCCGCTAATATCATTTTCTTTTTAACCTACAACAATAAAACCCTGCGCCGTCGCTTATATCGGGCAAATAAGTTACGCCGTATTCTTCGGCGTTTCCGTTTAATTTTGAGTTAAATTTCACTTCTATAAAATCTTTGTTATTTTCTAAAAATTTTTGTATTATCTTTTCATTTTCTTCACTTAATATAGAACAAGTGGAATAGTATAAATATCCGCCTTTTTTAACGTATTTGGAACAATTGTTTATTATTTTTAATTGTATATCGTTTAGCTTCCTTACGTTATCTTCCGTACGCGATAGAATTATATCGGGGTTGTCTTTTACTACTCCGAGTCCCGAACAAGGGCAATCGCACAGAACTGCGTCAAAAGCATTTAAAAATTCTAAGCAAAACTCGGTCGCGTCCTTTTGCAAAACTTTTACGTTAGTTACTTTCATTCTTTTAACGTAAGATTTAATTAATTCCACCCTATGTTCGTGTAGTTCGCAAGCCACGACTTCTTTAAACTTTTCGGATAAATTTACGGCTTTTCCTCCGGGGGCGGAACAACAATCTAAAAGTTTTTCTCCGCTTTGCGCGTTATCGCATATAGCAACCGAGCCGAGCGATTGAAACGTATATAAACCGTTATAAAAATCTTCTTGCATTTTAAAGCCGTTTACTATATAAACGTTTTCAAAAGGCGTTTTGGAAAATTTAAAATTTCTCTTAGTTAAATACTCTTCTCCGTTTACGTTTTTAGCAAACCTTACGCACGTATTCGAAACGAAACCGTTTAAAATGCTTTCGGTTTTTTCAAGCCCGTATTTTTTAACGAGTTTTTTTACGGCGAACAACGGATAGGAATATTTTACCGAAATATATTCTTGCTTATCTGTCGGATACTCAATTTCAGTTACGCAAAAGTTTCTTAAAATAGCGTTTACAAACCCTGCGTTTGCCCCTTTTCCCATTTTTTTAAGCAAGCTTACGCTTGCGTCTGTTACGGAAAAAGGAGTTTTATTTAAATATTTTATATTGTATAAGGCAATTTTTATAATTATCTTTACGGAATTTTTAGGCTTTTTTTGACATAGCTTTGAAATTATATACTCTAATTCTATATCTTTTTCAACTACTCCGTAGACTATTTTAGTTACTTTCGCCCTGTCTTTTTCTAAAATCTCGGGAGAGAGTAAAGCTTGCTTAATATAAGTTTTTTCCGTGTAAATTTTACGCAGTACAACGTAACATTCGTAAAAAAGAACCGTCATAATTCGGCGCAATCTCCCGCAATGACTTTTCTACCTAAAACAAAATCGGAATAAGGCATTTTTTTACCGCCTTCCGCTTGAACTTCTTTTAAGGATAAAGAGTTTTTACCGCACGCAACTATAAATCCGCTTTTATCGGACTTTAACACCGTTCCCGCCACGCCTTGTTCTTGCGAAATTTCGGCAGAATAAATTTTAAGCATTTTTCCGTTAAAATAGGTATACGCTATGGGAGAAGGATTGTATGCCCTAACCATTCTTAAAATATTTTCCGCAGGCAAATTCCAATTTATTAAAGCGTCTTGCTTTTTTATCATTTTGCAAAAAGTTGCTTGGTTGTTATCTTGTTTAGTAAAAGTTGCCACGCCGTTTTCTAATTTGGGGAGAACTTTAACTATTAAATTCGCGCCTATTTCGGACAAACGCTCAAATAATTGTCCGCAAGTTTCGTTTTCTAAAATATCGGTTTTTTCTACTTCGACAATATCGCCCGAATCTACGCCCGCTTCCGTTTTCATTATCGTTACGCCCGTTTGTTTATCGCCGTTTAATATTGCGGCCGCAATAGGGGAAGCGCCCCTATAAAGCGGTAATAAACTTGCGTGAATATTATATATACCGTATTTTGTAATATCTATTATTTCTTGCGATAAAATTTGCCCGTAAGCGCAAGTTACCATTATATCGGCGTTAAGCGATTTTATTTCTTCGGCGTGTTCCCTAATTTTTTCAAACTGCAAAACTTTTATGCCTTGACTTAACGCGTATTCTTTTACAGGCGTAGGTTTAATCTCTCTTTTTCTGCCGACGGGTTTATCGGGTTGAGAAATTACCGCAACTACGTCAAATCCGTTTTCAACGATTGCTTTTAACGGCTTTACGGCAAAATCAGGAGTTCCTAAATAAATTATTTTCAATTTTTTCTTTCCTCCCAAACTTCCGTAGCTTTGTCAACGTACAATATTCCTTCTAAATGGTCGTATTCGTGGCAAATAGCCCTTGCGAAAAGCTTGTGCGCGGTTAAAGTAAATTTTTGCCCGTTTCTATCATATGCTTCCACTTTTACGGTATTCGGCCTTTTCACTTTACCCCATTTCCCTTTTACCGACAAACAGCCTTCATCGCCCGAAACGCTACCGCTTTGATATAAAATTTTAGGATTTATAAATTCAAAATACCCTTCTTTTTCCATATCAATTACAAATATCCTTTTTAATAAACCTATTTGAACGCACGCAAGTCCCACTCCGTTTGCTTTTTTTAAAGTGTCTTTCATATCGTCTAATAAAGAAGACAATTTTTCATCGAAAACGGTTACTTCAAAACTTTTTTTCCTTAATATATCGTCGCTTATTTGTACTATATTTCTTATTGCCATAATACTCCTTATACTAAATTGCTAGAATTTTCTTCCGTATAAACGCAAACTTTGGAAGAGTTATATTTTTCGGATATATCGTAAAATTTATCTATTAAATCACGATTATCGCTCTTTATTCTCATTAAAACTTGAAACCTATGTTTTCTTTTAATTCTTTTTACGGGACTTTTCATTTTATTAAAGAAATAAAACTTGTCCTTATTATTATCAAATATTTCCTTACAATCGAAATATACGTTTTTTAACGTTTCTATAGCTAAACCTTCTTCTTCGCTTTCCACCATTATTCTTATAACGTCCGCAAAAGGCGGAAAATGCGTAGTTTTTCTCAATGCAATTTCCCTTTCGAAAAATCCTTCGTAATCGTAACGAGAAGACAAAACCAAAACGGGATTTTCGGGACAGTAACTTTGCAAAATAACTTTGCCTTGCTTTTCTCCGCGTCCGCACCTACCCGCAACCTGCGTTATTAATTGAAAAGTCCTTTCCGAACTTCTATAATCCGAAAAGAATAAACTCATATCGGCGTCTAATATCCCGACTAACGTTACGGAAGAAAAATCGTGTCCTTTTGCAATCATTTGCGTACCGACTAATATGTCGGCTTTTTTTTCGGCAAAATCTTTTAAAACGTTTAAGTGTCCGTCTTTATTTTGCGTTGTATCGTTGTCCATACGCAAAATTCTAGCGCCGGGAAAAGTTTTTCTTAACTCTTCCACCACCCTTTGAGTTCCCGTTCCGCCGTAAATTAAATTTACGCTTCCGCACTCGGGACAAGCGGTCAGCATTTTATAAGCCGTTCCGCAATAATGGCATTTTAATCTATTGCAATCGCTATGGTAATTAAGGGCAACGTCGCATTGCTCGCATTTGGCAACGTATCCGCAAGAAGAACATATTACTTGCTTAGAATATCCGCGCCTGTTTAAAAAAATCATCGCTTGATTACCGTTATTTAAACATTCGGAAATCTCTTTTTTTAAAAGTCCCGAATAGTAAGACGGATTACCCCTAACGACTTCCTTTCTCATGTCTACGCAAATCATTTGCGGAAGAGAGCGTTTGTTTATTCGGCTTTGCATTTTAATTAAGCCGTATTCGCCGTTTTTTGCCTTTAAAAAGACTTCTACGGACGGAGTTGCCGACCCTAAAACGATTTTACAATTATTATAATCGCTACGGAATTTTGCAATTTCGAAAGTGGAGTAACGCGGAGAATTTTCGCTATCGTAACTCGAATCGTGCTGTTCGTCTATTACGATAAGCCCGACGTTTTCTACGGGAGCAAATATTACGCTTCTCGCCCCGATTGCAATTTTCGCTTCGCCCGACCTTAACCGCCACCATTCGTCGAATCGCTCGCCGAAACTTAGTCCGCTATGCAAAATAGACACGTTTTCTTTAAACCTTGCGCGCAGTTGCGACAACATTTGCGGAGTTAAAGATATTTCGGGAACAGCCATAATTACGCTTTTGCCTTGTTTAATGGTTTTTTCTATTAAATTTAAGTAAACTTCGGTTTTCCCGCTACCCGTTACCCCGAAAATTAAATTAACTTTTTTATCGCTTTGTTCTACTCTGTTTATCGCGTTTAACTGCTCGCTAGTATATTCAACCTTTTTTTCGGTTAAGTTTAGTTTTGAATAAGGAAGCCTATTAACTCTTTCTTCTTCAAAAGTAATTAACCCTTTATCATATAACGCCTTTATTGCGGAAGCGGAAAATTTTTCGTTTAAAATTGCTACTTTTTCCCTTTTATTTTCCTTTAAATATTCTAACGCTTGAATTTGCGATTTAGCGTTCTTTTTTAAAATTTCGGGCTGATAATTAGACAACGTGGCAAATTTTACGAGTTTTGCCCTAACTTTGCCCTTTCTCATTTCGGACGGCAAAAATTGCCTTAACGCAAGCGAATTAGGAATATGATAGCGTTTTACCATAAAACGCATAAGTTCTATCATTTCTTTCGTTAAAGCGGGTTGTTCGTCCTGAACTTTAATTATAGGTTTTAATTTATCCGACGGAACGTCGCTAACGGTTTTTAAATTTATACAAATTCCGTCTATTACCTTTTTCCCGAACGGCACGACGACTCTACAACCGATTTTAGTATCTTCGGTTGCCGAATAATCGAATATTTTATCCACTTGGGACGACGCTACGTCTACTATTACTTCCGCTATCATTTTCTCCGCCGTAAAATGCGTTTAAAGGGTAAAAAAACGAATAAATTAAATTTCGTTTTCATTAAATTAACGATTTATTAGTCGATTAAAACATAAACGAACTAAATTTTACTGTAAAACTTTAAAATTCTTTAAAAAAAAGCCTTCCGACAGGAAGGCAACAAAAATTATTTTGCAACAGTTACTTTACCGTTGTAAACTTCGTATGCCGCAGCGGTCAACGGTTTTTGTTTATCGGGCATTTCAAAACCCGAAGGATTACCTGCGTTTGCAAGCAATTCTCTCGCTCTTTTTGAACATATAACGCATAATGCGTATTTAGAACCTACTTTATTTGCCATTTCGTCAATGGGTGGAAAATTTATCATATCGGTAACTCCTTTATTCGAGATTTTGTATTTGTTCTCTTATTTTCTCAATTTCGCATTTAAGTTTTAAACCTAAATTCGTAATATTTACGTTGCACGCCTTAGAACATATAGTGTTTGCTTCACGATTGAACTCTTGTATTAAAAAATCGAGTTTTCTTCCCGCAGTAACGTCGTCTATAATGTTTCTAAATTGAGAAATATGGCTTTTAAGCCTTGCAATTTCTTCGTCGATATTGCTTTTATCCGCAAATATTGCCGTTTCTTGCAATAATCTTGATTGGTCTACGTCTACGCCGTCTAAATACTTTTGAATTCTGTTTTGCATTTTTTCGGTGTAGTCGTCCGCTACGAGCGGAGCATATTTTTCTATTTCAAGCAAATATTTTTCTACTTCGCCAACCCTGAAAAGTAAATTTTCTTTTAACTTTTCCCCTTCAGTGTAACGCATAGCGTTTAAATTGTCTAACGCTTGGTTAAGAGTTTGATGTAAAATCGGTTTAATTTCAGTTAAATCGTCTTCCGATAAAGAAGATTTACATACGTCGGGAATACGCATTAAACTGCAAACCGTTAAATCGTTTTCTAATTCGGGAAAAGCTTGTTTTAAACTTTTTGCGCCGTCAACGTAAGCTTTCGCCACGTTTAAATCCACTTGCATTTCGAAAGGTTTTTCCCTTTTATCGTTAAAAGTTATAAAAAGTTCGCACCTTCCGCGATTTAATTTTGCCGAAATTGTTTTTCTGAAAAAATCGTCCAGCGATATAAAACTACGCGGATATTTAGGTAAAATATCTAAAAATCTGTTGTTCACGGTTTTTAACTCCACGATGAGTTCTATTCCGTTTTCCCTATATTCCGCCTTGCCGTAACCGGTCATACTATACATTTTTCGTTATCTCCGGGAGCGAAATATTTAACTTTTTGCTAATTTTTACCCTTATTATATTTACGCTCTTAAATATATAATAGCATTATCGGCAATCTTTTTCAAGTATTTTTAATAAATTAAGTTATTTATTTATCATTTCCAAAAATTCGTCTTCGTTTATAATTTTAATTCCGAGTTTTTCCGCCTTTGCCTTTTTGCTTCCCGCGTCTTGTCCGACGATTACTAAATTCGTGTTTTTAGTTACGTCCATAAGCGCAACGCCTCCTAAATCTTCTATTATTTTTTGCGCGTCCCTTCTTTTAAAGCTTGAAAGCGTACCCGTTATAACAACGTTTAGACCTTTGAAAATCCCGTCTTTTTCTTGCGTGGATATTTCATTTATTTTTACGCCTAATTTTATTAAATCGTGGATTTCTTCTTTGTTTTTTTCATTATGAAAATAGTCGAAAACGTTAGTTGCCATAATCTGACCTATTTCTTCCGTATTAAGCAAATCTTCTACCGTAGCGTTTGATAAATTTTCAAGCGTTTTATATTTTTTAGCTAAATCTTTCGCGGTTTTTTTGCCTACCCCGTCTATTCCGAGAGAGAATATAAAGTTACTTAATTCCACCGTTTTAGATTTTTCTACGCTGGCAAGCAAGTTTGAAATTTTTTTATCTTTAAAACCGTCTAGTTTGCTTAACTGCTCGTAACTCAATCTATATAAGTCGGAAAACTTATAAACGTTAAATTCGTCGAACAACTGTCCCGCCGTCATTTCGGAAAACCCTTCTATATTCATAGCGTCTTTTTGCGCAAAATTTGCAAGATTTCCGACAACTCTAGGCTTACATAAAACGTTAGGACAAAATAAATTAGCCCCCGTTTCTTGCAAAGGTGTTTTACAATACGGACAAACGGTAGGTTTTTCTACTTGCTTACTATTTTCAAAAAACTCGGTAGAACCTAATATTTCGGGTATAACTTCGTTGCTTCTTCTAATTAAGACTCTGCAAGGAATTTGTATTTTCTTTTTTTGTATATCGTTATAATTGTTTAAAGTCGCTTTTTTTACGGTTGCGCCCGCAAGTTCTACTTCTTCTACTTCGCCTAGCGGAGTTAGTTTTCCCGTTCTCCCTACTTGCCAAATAACGTTTTTTAAAATTGTGGTTACTTCTTCCGCTTCGAACTTAAACGCCAAAGCCCATCTTGGAAATTTATCGGTTTCGCCCAAAGTTTCTCTTACGGAAAAATCGTTTACCTTTATTACCGCGCCGTCCGTTAAAACGTCTATATTTTTTCTTTCTACTTCTATTTCGTCTACTGCTTGTTTAACTTCCGTAATATCGTTGCAAACTCTTAAAAAATCGAAGACCTTAAATCCTTGATTTTTTAAAAATTCAACGGCTTCCAGTTGAGAAGTAACGCCGTCGTATTCCATATAGTTTACGTCGTAAAAATATATTTCGGGTTTTCTTCTTTCAGTTTCTTTCGGGTCTAAATTTCTAATCGCGCCCGCAACCGCGTTTCTTGCGTTTTTAAGTTGCTCTTTCGCCGTTTTGTTGTATTCTTTTAAAACGGAAAGCCTTATTACCGCTTCCCCTTTCACTTCCAAAAGTCCCCTATAAGCTATTTTAAGCGGAAAACTCTTTATTGTAAGAACCTGCGCCGTTACGTCTTCTCCTTCCGTTCCGTTACCGCGCGTAGTCGCCCTAACGAATTTCCCGTCGGAATAAGTTAAGCACATAGTTAGTCCGTCGAACTTATATTCTACGGTGTATTTCGTGTCTATTCCCGTCTTTTTTATCTTTTTGTCGAAATCGAATAATTCTTCGTCGGTTAAAGCTTTATCAAGACTATAAAGCCTTGATATATGTTTATGTTTTTTAAAAGAAGACACGGGTTCTCCGCCCACTCTTTTAGTGGGAGAATCGAATAAAACTATGCCCGTTTCCTTTTCCATTTTAACCAACTCGTCGTACAACTTGTCGTACTCGCCGTCAGAAACGGTGGGATTATCCAAAACGTAATATTCGTAAGCGTATTTATTTAATAGCTCCACTAATTCTTGCATACTCTTTTCCATTAGTCTACAATCTCCATAGGCGCGAATTTTGCGGACAAAGATTTTATTCCCACGCCTTTAAACGCTACGTCCACAATTAAATTATCTCCACTGTTTTTGGTTTGTATAATCGTTCCTAATCCGAATTTTGCGTGTTTAACGGTTTTGCCCGCAACGTATTTACTATTAGTTACTCCGCTTACCTGTTTTTTAACTGCCGATTGCGACGTATAGGAACTAGCAAAACTTGTCGTTTTACCATAAGCGTTTCCGCTTTCTCTTTCTTCTCCGCCGTAATAATTTTGTCTTTCAAATCTTCTTTCTTCGTAATTTTTTCTTTCGAACCTATCTTCGTAAGACTTCTTTTCAAAACCCTCTCTTTTAGGAACAGTTATAATTCCGCACTCTTTTAAAAATCTAGATGGTAACGTTATTTGACGATTTCCGTATAAAAATCGAGTTTCGGAACGGGTTAAAAACAATTTTTCTTGCGCTCTAGTAATAGCAACGTACATAAGTCGTCTTTCTTCTTCTAGTTCGGCAACGTTTGCCGTAGCCCTCGACAATGGGAAAATTCCTTCGTCCATACCGCCAACGAAAACGGTATTAAATTCTAGACCTTTTACCGCGTGTATCGTGGATATGGTAACGTAATCTTCGCTTGCTATTTCGTCGGCGTCGGAAGATAAGGTTACGGACGACAAAAAGTCGTTTACGTCGGAATTGGGATTTAATTTTTCAAATTCTTCTACGCTCGAAATAAATTCGTCTACGTACTGCCTTTTATTTTGTCCTTCTTCCGTATCGTCAAACTGAGAATAAAAATTAGTTCTTTCTATTATGCTTTTTACCGTTTCCGTTAAAGTTTTAGTTTCTTTATCGACTAAAAGTTCGGCTATAAGCGATTTAAAGGCTAAAACCTTATTTTTAGCTCCACTAGAAACGGAAATGTTTTCCACTTCGAAAATAGCGTCGAATAAGGTAATATTTTCCTGTCCTGCGTATTCCGACAACGATTGAATAACTTTATCCCCTATACCGCGTTTAGGCACGTTTATAACTCTCATAATAGCTTCGTCGTCTAGCGGATTTACTAAAATTCTTATGTATGCGGTTAAATCTTTAATTTCTTTTCTTTCGTAGAACTTAAACCCGCCGAATACTTTATAGTTGATATTGTATTTTAAAAATTCTTGCTCGTAAGACCTTGACAATGCATTTAACCTAACAAGTACGGCAAAATCGGAATAAGATTTTCCTTCGTCTAACATTTGCCTAATTTTTAAAGCGGTATAATGCGCTTCGCCCGTTTCGTCCCCGCTACAAAAATATTCTATGTTTTCGCCTTCTTCGTTTTCCGTCCACAAAGATTTTACCTTTCTTCCTTCGTTTAATTTTATTAAGGAATTAGCGAGTTTTAATATTTTTTTAGTAGAACGATAATTTCTTTCCAACTTAAACGTTTTTGCGTTTTTAAAATCTTTTTCAAAATTTAAAATGTTTCCTATATCAGCCCCGCGCCAACCATAAATACTTTGATCATCGTCCCCGACGACGAAAATATTTTGATGAACGGTAGCTAAATCTCTTATAATTTCGTATTGAATTTTGTTAGTGTCCTGAAATTCGTCTACGTGAATATATTTAAATCTTTCCGAATATTTTAAACACGTTTCCGGATTTTGAGCAAAAAGTTTTTGAGTGTTTATAAGCAAATCGTCAAAATCCATAGCGTTGTTTTTAAGCAAAATTTTTTCGTAATCCGAAAAACATTCGCAAATAACGCCTATGTTTTGAACGTATTTGTTTTCTATATAGTATCTATCTGCGGATACTCCTTTATTTTTTGCAATGGAAATATGAGTTTTTAAAGTCTTTATAAAACCGTCTTCCGTGATATTTTTTTCTTTAATTAATTTTTTAAGCACTAATTCTTTATCGGATTCGCTATATATGGAAAAATCTTTATTATATCCTATTTTATCCGCTTCTCTACGCAAAATTCTTACGCACATGCTGTGAATTGTGCATATCCACATAGCGTCTACGCTATCTATCATTGCAGTTAAACGCTCTCTCATTTCGTTAGAAGCTTTGTTTGTAAAAGTTATTGCAAGAATTTGCTCTGGATAGGCTAACCCTTTTTCTACTAAATAAGCTATTCTTCCCGTTAAAACTCTGGTTTTACCGCTACCCGCGCCCGCAATTACCAAAACCGGACCTTGCGTTTCTAAAACGGGACGTATTTGTTCTTCGTTAAGTTTTTGTAAAAAATCTTCCATTATAGTACCTTAAAATTTATTAAGTATATTTTAATAGCAATTTAACTCTTTGTCAACCTAAAAGCGGGACAAACACACGCTTGAAATCGTTAAAAATATTAGCGTCTAAATTTCGAGCAAAAAAAATCGTCGGCTATTTCCCGACGGTTAAGTTTTATTCAAACATCTTTTCTTTCTTGTATTTTATTAAAGCTTCTCTATATTTTCTAGATAAATCTAAAAAATATCTTTGCCTTTGTTCGTATGATAAAGTAGCAATATAATCTTTATCGGCAAGCCTTCCGAGCATATCGCTAACTTCGCCGTATTTATCTAAAATTTCTTTAACTTTTAAATAAAATGCGTCGTTTTCGTCGCTACCCAAAATATCGCTCTTTACTTTTTCACGATAAAACTCAACCACCTTACTTTCGTTAAGTCCGTTGTTTTTTGCTAGCTTTAAACTTTTTTCTAATTCTTCCTTAGATTTTTGTCAGTATCCGTTTTTAATTCTCTCTTTGGCTTCTTTTGCAAGTTCTTTTATTGACGTATCCATAGTATTCCCTCTACTGATTAAAAGTATTAAAAAAAATACCCGTTAAAAATTTTAACGGGAGTAAAAAAATAATTAACCTTTATTTCTTTTTCTAGCTGCTTCTGCTTTCTTTTTTCTTCTTACGGAAGGCTTTTCGTAATGTTCTTTACGACGCATATCGCCAATAATTCCGTCCCTTGCGCACTTTCTTTTAAAACGACGCAAAGCGTTTTCTAACGTTTCGTTTTCTCCAACTTTAATTAAAGACATATTCAACCCTCCTTTGCCCATTAATGCGATTTATTCAACGTTTGTTATTGTAACAAAAAAAAATTAGTTTGTCAATTCATTTTTAACAAAAACTACAATTTAATTATTTTGCTTAAAAATAGCGTATAATTTAAAAAAATTACTCGCTTTTATTTACGTACGTAAGACAATAAAAATCTGATTACGCGGGATTCCAATCCATTTCTTGTCCCGACAAAATATGAATATGCAAATGCGGAACGGTTTGACCTGCGTCGTCCCCTTGATTTATAACTAAACGATAGCCGTTTTCTAAATGTAATAATTCTTTAAGCGTAGAAATTTTACCTATCATTTTTCCGACTATTTCTCCGTATTCTTCCGTTATGAACTTAAAATGTTTTTTAGATATGCACAAAAAATGATTTTTTGCTTTCGGCGCAATGTCTTTAATTATAAACATAACGTCGTCTTCATAAAGTTTTACGGTTTGCAATTCGTTGTTTGCAAATTTACAAAATAAACAATCTTCCATAATTACTCTCCTTTTTCGGCTAGACATATTTCGTCAAACGCCGTTAATTTTATTTTTGTTTCGGAATTTATTTTTCCTTTTATTTTAGCTTTTATATAGTTGTCCGTAGTTCCGTAGCTATATTCCCCGTCGTACTCTTCAAAAATAAACGTCAAGGGAATTTCTTTACATTTTTCGTAATACTTTTTTCTTAGTTCTTGTTTTAATAAAAGTATTTCGTCCATTCTTTGTTTTTTGACTTCTTTTGGCAAATCTTGCAATTTTGCCCCCATTGTTCCTTCCCTTGCGGAATAAGGAAAACAGTGAATATCGGCAAATTCTACTTTTTTACAAAAGTTTAACGAGTCTAAAAAATCTTGCTCGGTTTCCGTAGCGTAGCCTACGATAACGTCGGTAGTAACAGACGCCAAAGGAAAATATTTTCTAATTAAACAAACTTTATCGTAATACTGTTCTGCGGTATAATGCCTATTCATACTTTTAAGCACTTTATCGCTACCCGATTGAAGCGACAAGTGAAATTGCGGGGAAAATTTTTTTAGTCTGCTTAATGCGTTAAGAAGTTTTTCGTCTATGACCCTAACTTCCAACGAACCGAGCCTTATTCTTTTATCTATATGCGAAATTTTGTCTATTAAGTCGTCAAGTTTATTTCCGCAATAATCGTAACTGCTTATATCTATTCCCGTAATTACAATTTCGTCCGCGCAGGTATTTTCTATTTCAGTAACAGTTTCGTCTATATTTCTAGACCTACTACGCCCCCTTAAATACGGGATAATGCAGTAAGAACAAAAATTATTGCAACCGTCCTGAATTTTAACGAACGCCCTAGACTTTTCGTGTACGGGCAGAACTTCGCAAGAAGGATATTCGTCTTTTTGCTCTATTTTAATACCCGTAATTTTATTTTTGATAAATTCTAAAATTTTTTCTTTACTTTTCGCGCCCGTTACGAGTTTTACGCCCGTTTTTTGAGCGAAAACTTTTCCGTTTTTTTCGCTGGCGCAACCCGTTACGATTATCTCCGCGTTAGGATTAAATTTTCTTGCCCTTGCAACTAATTGACGGGATTTTTTTTCGGCTTCTCCCGTTACGGCGCAAGTATTTAAAACGTATAAATCGGCGTAATCTAATTTTTGCGAAACTTCGTAACCTAATTCTTTTAAACCCGCTTCTATCATAGCGGATTCGTACGAATTTACTTTGCACCCCAAAGTAAATACAACCGCTTTTTTACTCACTTTCTTTCTCCAACACGAGAACGCTCCATTCGCCCCTTATTTCTTGTTCTATTACCTTTAATCCAACCGCTTCGTAAGCGAATTTAACTTTTTCCAGTCTATCTTTTAAAATACCGCTTAAAATTATTTTAGCGCCTTTTTTAAGATAAAAATTCACGTTTTCTACAAGCCTTAACAAAATTTCCGCAGTAATGTTAGCGACCAACAAATCGCACTCTCCGTTTGCCTTTTCAAGCAAATCGCAATGCTCTACTTCGCAAACGTTTTCAACTTTGTTTACTATAACGTTATGCTTTGCGCATTGTACCGCTTGTAAGTCAAGTTCGGTCATAAAAACTTTTTTCGCGCCGACTAGCGCGCACGCGATTCCAAGTATTCCGCTACCCGTTCCCACGTCTATTACCGTATCGCCTTTATTTAAAAATTTTTGCAATTTTTCTAAGCATAAAGACGTCGTTTCGTGTTCGCCCGTACCGAAAGCCGTGTTCGTGTCTATTTTTACCGTCGGCTTATTCGTTTCGTATTCTATCCAATTAGGGCAAATTACAATACCACCTATTTCTATAGGCTTATAATGTTTTCTCCAAATTTCTATCCAATCGTCGCCGTCTACTATGCGTTTAGAAATTTCCAACACGCCTAAATCAATTTCCGACCTTTCTTTTAACGCTTCTATTTCGTTATCTATTATCCCACAATCGAAATCTAAATTAAAATACCCCTTTACTATGGTAGACGGTTTGTTATAATTTAAACTGTCGTCTAAATAATCAAAGGTTTCTCTGCGTTTTTCTATTAACTCTAAAATATCGTCGGTAGAACAAACGGCTACGCCGAATTCGGAATAATTCCACATTACGTCCGCCACGAGTTCTTGACCTTCGTTAGTCGTGTTTACGGAAATTTCTATGTATTTCATTTTAGTCTTCTAAAATATCTCCTATTATTTTTGCGCAAACTTTGCAAGCTTTTTCAACGGTAGAATAGTATTCTTCAACTCCGCCTTGCCCGTCGCTGACGGCTTTTAAAATAAAACACGGTACTTTTGCGTTTTTACAAACCAATAAAACGCCCGCCCCTTCCATATCGCAGATATCGGCGTTAAATTCTTTTACCAAAGTTTTTTTCACGCCGGAACTCGCCACGAATTTATCCGCAGAAGCAAGTATCCCCGTTTTTAAGCCGAATTTATTTACGTTTTTTTCAAACAAATCTTTATCGCAATAAATTTCAGGTTGATTTTCAGACGGATACTGTCCTTTCGGCAGTCCGTCTATTTCTGAAAGGTCGAAATCGTAATGAATTACGCTTTTTACGGCAACCACGTCGCAAGAAACGAAATCGGGTTTTAAGCTCCCGCACACGCCGAAGTTATAAACTACGTCTACCCCTTCCGTGATTAAAAGCGTGGTAGCTCCGCCCGCGTATATTTCTCCTATTCCGCTTTGAACGATAATTATTTCGCTTTTACCTTTACAACGGTAAACGGAATATCCGTAAACGTTTTCTTGATTGAAGTTACATAAATTCAAAAGCAAAGGCATAAGCTCTTTGCTCATTGCGCAAACGATTCCTATTTTCATTTCGAACCTTTTTTGAAAAATTAAATATTA
>CAJMEI010000003.1 GCA_905212395.1 uncultured Christensenella sp.
ATAAAGTAATTTTAAAAAGTACTTATTACGCTCTAAACTCATTTTTACAATAATCTTATCGACATCGTAAATTATTGCTAAAATGTTTTAAATTTACTCCCATTCGATTGTCGCGGGGGGCTTGCTCGTTATATCGTAAACTACCCTGTTTAAACATTTAACTTCGTTTACTATTCTAGACGATATTTTAACTAATACGTCGTGGGGAATATCCGCCCAGTCGGCAGTCATACCGTCAACGGAAGTAACTGCTCTTAAAGCGACGGTATAATCGTAAGTTCTTTCGTCTCCCATTACTCCTACGGAGTGCATTCCCGTAAGAACGGCAAAATATTGCCAAATTTCTTTATCTAGTCCCGCTTTTGCAATTTCTTCCCTGAAAATATAATCGGCTTCTTGTACGATTTCTATTTTCTTTTTGGTTATATTGCCTATTATTCTTACTGCAATTCCGGGACCCGGGAACGGTTGACGATTTACAACGAATTCTGGTAAACCAAGTTCTAACCCGAGTACTCTTACTTCGTCTTTAAAAAGTAGTCTTAAAGGTTCGATGATTTCTTTAAAATCAACTACCGACGGAAGTCCGCCGACGTTGTGGTGGCTTTTTATTACCGCACTTTTACCAAGTCCGCTTTCTATAACGTCGGGATAAATCGTTCCTTGTACTAAAAAATCTACTTTACCTATTTTTTTGGCTTCTTCGCTGAAAACGTCAATAAAAGATTTACCTATAATTTTTCTCTTTTTTTCGGGTTCTTTTACGCCTTGTAAAGCTTTTAAAAAGTATTTGGAAGCGTCTACCTTGATTAAATTCATTCCCATTTGATCGTGAAAGACTTCCATAACTTCTTTGGCTTCGTTTTTACGGAGTAAGCCGTGGTCAACGAATATACAAGTTAAATTTTTACCTACCGCTTTATGAACGAGCGTTGCAACTACTGCGCTGTCAACTCCACCGCTCATTGCGCATAGTACTTTTTTATCTCCTACTTGTTCTCTTATTTTTTTAATTTGTTCGCCGACGAAATCGCTCATTTTCCAGTCGCCTTGCGCCAAACAAACTTTATATAAGAAATTTTTTAAAATTAAATCGCCTTGAAGAGTGTGTACGACTTCGGGATGAAATTGTACCGCGTAAATTTTTCTTTCTTGATTTTCGTAAGCGGAAATTTTACACGTTTGGGTGCTAGCCGTAATTTTAAAACCTTGCGGTAATTCTATAACTTGGTCGGTATGGCTCATCCAGCAAACGCTTTCTTTATCCATTCCGTCAAATATTACGCTATCGCCGTAAGATATTTTTTGTTTTCCGTACTCTCTTATTTCCGCGTGCGCTACTTTTCCGCCGAGTTCGTAAGCGGTTAGTTGCATTCCGTAGCAAATTCCTAAAACGGGAACGCCTAGCGAAAATATTTCTTTATTTACCTTTGGAGCGTCGGGAGCGAACACGCTTGACGGACCGCCCGTAAAAATTATACCTATCGGATTATAACTTTTAATTTTTTCGATAGAAGATTCTGCGGAAATAAGTTCCGCGTATACATTTAAATTTCTGACTCTACGGACGATTAGTTGATTATATTGTCCGCCGAAATCGATTACTAAAACGGTTTGATGTTGCATTTGTAAAATTCCTTTGTTTTATATAAAAAAATATACATTTTTCGCTATTTTTTGTCAAGTTAATAGCTACACAATTTTATTTTTTTAAAGCGTTTTTTATAAGCCCTTTAAACAAAGGATGCGGTTTATTAGGGCGCGATTTGAATTCGGGATGGAATTGTACCCCTACGAAAAATTTACAAGAAGGATTTTCTATCGTTTCTACTATGTATCCGTCGGGAGACGTTCCGCCGATAATAAGTCCTTTTTCGGTAAGTAAATCCCTATAATCGTTATTAAATTCATAGCGGTGTCTATGTCTTTCGTAAATTTCGGTTTGTCCGTAGCACTCGAATAACTTAGTATCTTCTTTTATTTTACAAGGATATGCGCCCAACCTTAAAGTACCGCCTTTATTGACTTGTTCGTTTTGGTCAGGGAGAAAGTCTATAACTTTATTTTTAGATTGACTATCGAATTCTCCCGAATTTGCGTCTTTTAGTCCGCAAACGTTACGAGCAAATTCTATAACCGCGGTTTGCATACCTAAACATATTCCTAAATAAGGAACGTCGTTTTCCCTTGCGTATTTAGCTGATATAATTTTTCCTTCTATTCCCCTATTGCCGAATCCGCCGGGAACGAGAATTCCGTCCGCGTCTTTTAAAACTTTTGAAACGTTATCTTCGGTTATAGTTTCGCTGTCCGTCCATAATATGTTGACGTTTGCTCCATAATAAAATCCTGCGTGTCTTAACGCTTCCGCAACGGATAAATAGGCGTCGTGTAATGCAACGTATTTGCCGACTATCGCTATATTGACCTGTTTATCGGGATGTTTTATCTTATTTACCATTTCCGTCCACTCGGTCAAATCAGGTTCGGGAGTAACTAAACCGAGTTCCCTACAAACGACTTTTGAAAAGTTGCTTTTTTCTAGCATTAAAGGAGCTTCGTATAGCGTAGGCAAAGTAATATTTTCTATTACGCAATCTTTTTTAACGTTGCAAAATAGCGATATTTTATTAAAGATATTTTCTTCTAATTCTTCATCGCAACGAAGAATTATTATGTTGGGATTTACGCCCATTCCCTGCAATTCTTTAACCGAATGTTGAGTAGGTTTACTTTTATGTTCGTCGCTACCCGATAAAAACGGAACTAGCGTTACGTGAATAAACAAGCTGTTTTCCTTGCCGACTTCCAACGAGATTTGACGGACTGCCTCTAAAAACGGTTGCGATTCTATATCGCCTATCGTTCCGCCGATTTCCGTAATTATTACGTCCGCGTCCGATTCCCTTCCGACGCGATATACGAATTCTTTAATTTCGTTGGTTATGTGCGGAATTATTTGAACGGTAGAACCTAAATATTCGCCCCTTCTCTCTTTATTTAAAACGTTCCAGAAAACTTTTCCCGTAGTTAGGTTAGAATATTTATTTAAGTTTTCGTCGATAAATCTTTCGTAATGACCTAAATCAAGGTCGGTTTCCGCGCCGTCTTCCGTAACGAAAACTTCTCCGTGTTGATAAGGACTCATAGTCCCTGGGTCTACGTTTATATATGGGTCTAATTTTTGAGAAATTACTTTTAATCCCCTTGCTTTTAATAATCTCCCTAGCGACGCCGCCGTTATTCCTTTACCTAGTCCCGAAACGACTCCGCCCGTTACAAATATATATTTTTTCATAATTTCCTCTATTGATTTTCGTATGTTTTTATAATTTTTATTACAATATTTTTCATTTTGCAAATGTACTAATTCACGTTTATTTTTAATTTGCAAACAATCTAATTTCCGTACGTCTTTATAATTTCCAAGGCGACGCTTTTCTTTTTTACACACCTGTCCATCGCCTGTTTTTCGATATATCGGTGGGCTTCTTCTTCATTAAACGCAAGTTTTGTGATGAGCAAAAGCTTAGCTCTGCTCTCTAACTTGATTTCTTCCATTTTTTCTTTTAGCGTTTCGGTTTTTTTGGCAAATCCCTTTAATCTTACGTTAGTAGCAACGCACATATTTATGCCTTGCGAAAACAACTGCATAGATAAAGGTTTAGGCAAACAATATACGCCTATTGTTTCCATATGATAAGAAACGCTGTCAAAAACGTCCGATTTTACTAGCGTTAAAACGCCCGTATAAGTATCTTTTACGATTTCTTCCGCAAGTTCCGTTCCGTACTCGTCTTTTAAAGGACAGTTTATAATTACTATATCGTAATCTCTATCCGCAAGCCGTCTGCGAGCTTCCGCTCCGCTGAAAACGAATTCGTTAGTAAAATTTTCTCCTAAAAATCTTTTAAAGAACTCCGTTCCCTTTTCGGATGACGACACTGTCAGAACTTTTTTCTCCGACACGATTATCATCTTTTTAGTCCTTTAAAGAATTTATTATTTCAGTTGGTAAATATTTTTTAACAAAATTGCTTTCAAAAGCAAGTTTCTTAGCAGATTTTAAATCTTGCGGTAATTTTTCTAAACTTGAATTTTTAAACGCGTTTCCTATATTTTCTTCGGGTAAAACGCTTTTATTTTCTATTCCTTCGAGTCCCGCGTAAATTATTAAAGCGTACGCAAGATATACGTTTGCCTGCCCGTCGGGTGAACGAAGTTCAAATCTTTTTTTACCTTTCGTTGCGGGAATTCTAATTAAAGTAGACCTGTTTTCTCTTGCCCACGATATAGTATTAGGAGCTTTTAATTCCCCAAGTCTTAAATAAGATTGTTCGGTGGGATTTAAAAAACAAGTTATGTCTTTAATTTTATTTAAAACGCCCGCCACGAAATTATCCGTAACGTTTTCATTTACGCCGTTTAAAGAAACGTTTACGTGTAAACCGCTTCCGCTTTTATTTTCCAAAGGCTTAGGTTCGAAACTAGCGTAAAACCCGTTTTTGTATGCAATAGACTGCGTTGCGTTTTTAAAAATTACGGCGTGGTCGGCGGAAGATAATGCGTCCGAATACATAAAATCTATTTCGTTTTGTCCCGGACCTTCTTCGTGATGAGAACATTCGGGAGCTAGTCCCATTTCTTCTATCGTTAAACAAATTTCTCTACGGACGTTTTCGCCTTTGTCCTTTGGCGCAACGTCCATATACCCTGCGTTGTCGCAAGGTTCGTTCGTTTTATTGCCGTTTTCGTCAAGTTTAAATAAATAAAATTCGAATTCCGTTCCGAAATTAAATTCAATTCCCTTTTGTTTAGCCTTTTCTATAGCGTTTTTAAGGATATTTCTCGAATCGGCATTATACGGCGTTCCGTCGGGATTTTTTATATCGCAAAACAGCCTTATAACCCTGCCGTGAGAAGGACGCCAAGGAAGTAACGTTAATGTTGCGGGGTCAGGAAAAAGAAATAAATCAGACTTTTCAACCCCTTGAAAACCGTTTATTGCCGAACCGTCGAACGAAATTCCGTTTTTAAACGCGTCTTCTAATCTATCGGGCATAATAGACGCGTTTTTTAAATTACCGTAAACGTCGCAAAACGCCAGCCTTATAAATTTAACGTCTTCTCTTTCAACGTACTCCATTACGTCTTGTACTAAATAACTCATTTTATTCTCCTATCCATAAAAAAGTCAATATATTTTAATTTTCAACGTATAACTGCCTATAAGGGTTACTGGAATTTGGCGTTAAAACGTAAAAATTGTCGTTAGTAAACAAATTTTTATCGTATCCAAACTTATCGCAAAAATTGTTTATATAAGGAATTATACATTGCAAATCTTCTTCGGTTGCCTTACTTACCTTAACTTGCGGTGGAAATTTATCAGGTAAATCGGGCGTTCTTAAAAATATTTTTCCACCGTGCATTCCCGTACCGCAAAAATTACCGACGATATTTTTTTCGTTGTTTTTATTAAGCACGATTATGTATCCGCCCGCTTGATATTCGCCTAAAAAACTACCCGCTATACCGCCTATTACCATTACGGGGAATTTTTGCATATAGGCTTTCATATGAATTCCTACCCTATATCCCGCGTTGCCGTTTACGTAAATTTCTCCACCGCGCATTGCGTATCCTAACGCATCCCCCGCGTTGCCGTCTACTACGATAGAACCGCTATCCATAGTATCGCCTACGGCGTCTTGAACGTTGCCTTCTACGGTGATGTTACTACCCGATAAATACGCCCCGAGCGCGTTCCCCGGTACGCCCTGTATCGTAACGTTTTTACCCGACAATCCGCACCCGATAAAGCGTTGTCCTAAACAGTTTTTTATTAGTATATCATCTTTTTCATCTCTTATCAATTCATTAAGCAAATCAAATTTAATATTTTTTGCGTCGATTATTTTCATAGCCCTTTCTCCCATAATTTTTATACTTCCTTGGTAAGAATGTTTTCTCTTGCTTCCTTTGAAAAACAAATAAGCGCGGGTTCTTGTTTTATCGATTCGAAATCAATTTTTTCAAGCGGAATTTTTTCCCTTACGATAGACGTATAAATACCCGCTCTATCAACCTTTCCGATAAGTTTAAAGCCCTTTAAATATCCGTCTTTTACGTAAAATTTTCTAATTCCGTCATCGTTATTTACGCAAATTTCTTCTCCTATATAACTGCCTGCGCTGATTATGTGTTTTCCGAAAAATCCTATACTGTTCATAGCTATGGATTTATTAAACGTAACGTTTAATCCCGCCATATTTTTGCCTGCCGTTTCGCCTTGATAATAAGCGTTAGGTAGTATTGCTATTATTTTTCTTTCGTTTGTGGTTTCGTCTACCGTTTCGCTACAATCTCCGCAAGCGTAAACGTCGGGAACGGTTGTTGAGCATTTTTCGTCTATTATAATTCCTCTATTTACTTCAGCGCCGATTTCTTTTGCTAAATTTACGTTTGGTCTTACGCCGACGGCTAAGACTAATACGTCGAATTGTTCTTTCGTTCCGTCCGATAAAATAGCTTCGTTTTTATCAAAAGATTTTACGCTAACTCCCAAAAGAAATTTTATTCCCTTATCGGTCAACGTAGTTTCAACCACGTCGGCTTCTTCTTTCCCTAAAATACTAGGTAGAATGTGGTCAGCAAGGTCTACTACCGTAATTTCTTTTACTTTTCCGACTAAACATTCCGCGCATTTTAAACCTATTAAGCCTGCGCCCATTATAAGCACTTTTTTATCTTCGTTTATAACGCTTTGCAAATATTTTGCGTCGTCTAAACTCATAAAAGTAGTTTTTTCTTTTACTTTATCTAAATTTTCAATAGGCGGAACGAACGGTTTAGAACCCGTTGCAATCATAAGCTTATCGAAGTCGAATTTTTGTCCTTCTTCGGTTTCTACGAATTTATTTTCAGCGTCTATTTTAACTACTTTTTTCCCTAAAACGGCGTTTACGTTATTTTCTTTATAAAAATCGTCGTTACGATATTTCATTTTTTCCAAAGTAGTTTTATTCTGAATTAAATACGATATTAAAGGTCTAGAATAGGTATGATACTTTTCGTCCGATATTACCGTAATTTCTCCGATTTTATCTACGCTTCTAATTCCTTCTATCGTTCCGATTGCCCCTGCCGAATTTCCGATAATTACGTATTTCATATCTATCTCTCCTCAAAAACAATCGCGCCGTTAGGACAGCCTTTTACGCAAGCGGGTTTTCCGCAGGAATTAGTTATACAAAGTTCGCATTTTTGCATTACACCGCTATCGCTTATGCTTAACGCTCCGTACGGGCAAACCAAAACGCACGTATAACAACCTATACACTTACTTTTATCGATTTCCTTTACGCCGTTTTCACAATGAATTGCGCCCGCTATGCAACTTTTTTCGCACAATGGTTCTTTGCAATGTCTGCAAGAAACTGCGTAAGTCACGTTTCCTTTTTCTTCTATTTTAATGTTCGGGCGAATAATTTTATCTTTTAACGCTAAATACATTGCTTTTCCGCCGATATTTGCGTACGCGCAGTTGTATTCGCATAATTTACACCCCAAACACCATTTTTCGTTTACGTATATTCTTTCCATTTTACTCTCCGGCGTGTTTTATTCCGAGTATTTGCAACTCTTTATCGGTAAGTCCTACGCCTCTTAACATAAGCCTATTACCTTTTAAAGCTTCTATCGAATTTATTCCCATTCCGCCCATAAGTTCTTTAATTTCTCTATTCCAAGCGGTTAAAAGATTTACTAAGTTTTGACAACCTACGTCGGGATTTAAACGTTTTACGAGTTCGGGAACTTGCGTAGCAATACCCCAGTTACATTTGCCTTTTTGACAGCTTCTGCACAAATGACAACCCATTGCGATTAACGCGGAAGTTGCGATATATACAGCGTCTGCGCCCAAAGCTATTGCCTTTACGACGTCGCTACTGCTTCTTATAGAACCGCCTACGACCAAAGAAACGTTATCTCTTATTCCTTCTTCTCTCAATCTCGAATCTACGCACGCGAGCGCAAGTTCGATAGGAATTCCGACGTTATCTCTAATTCTCGTAGGAGCTGCTCCCGTTCCGCCACGGAAACCGTCTATTGCGATGATATCCGCTCCGCTTCTTGCAATTCCGCTTGCGATTGCGGCGATATTATGTACGGCGGCAACTTTTACGATAATGGGTTTTTTGTACTCGGTAGCTTCTTTTAAAGAATAAACTAATTGTCTTAAATCTTCTATCGAATAAATGTCGTGGTGAGGAGCAGGTGAAATTGCGTCCGAGCCGACGGGAATCATTCTCGTTTTAGAAACGTCTTCGGAAATTTTTGCCCCCGGTAAGTGTCCGCCTATCCCCGGTTTTGCGCCTTGTCCCATTTTTATTTCGATTGCCGCTCCCGTTTCAAGATAATCTTTAAATACCCCGAATCTTCCCGAAGCAACTTGTACAATCGTATTTTTGCCGTATTTATAAAAATCTTTATGAAGTCCGCCTTCGCCCGTGTTATAGTAAGTTCCGAGCATTTCGGAAGCCCTTGCCAAGCTTTCGTGAGCGTTTTTGGAAATAGAACCGTAGCTCATTGCCGAAAACATAATAGGAAGCGATAAATTAAGCATAGGCGGTAAAACGTTTTTAATATTGCCTTTATTATCCCTTACTATTTCAACGTTTCTTTTACCTAAGCTTACCTTTGTTTCCATAGGTTCTCTTAACGGGTCTATGGAAGGGTTGGTAACTTGCGAAGCGTTTATTAGAATTTTATCGAAATATACGGGGAATTTTTCGGGATTTCCCATACTTGATAACAGAACTCCGCCCGTTTTTGCTTGTTTATAAATTTCTTTTATGTTTTGAGCGTGCCAGTTGTCGTTACGTTTAAAAGTTAAATCGCTTTTTACGATTTTTAAAGCCCTAGTTGGACAAAGTGTTACGCATCTATGACAGTTTACGCATTTCGTTTCGTCCGAAATCATAAAGCTTCCCTTTTCGGTTTTAACTAACGAATGAACTTCGTTTGCGCATTGTCGTTCGCATACTCTACAACGAATACATCTTTCGTCGTCCCTTTTTACCTCATAATCGGCGTAAATATAATCGACCATACTTATTTGCCCTCCTCAAGTCTTACGATTACGGGTTCTCCACCCTTTGGCGCCCAAATATTATCAACTTCGGGATTCATTTCCCTAATTGCGCACTCTTCGCTTGCGATATATACCGTATCGCCTTTTTCCCCAACCACCATCGAACGAAGTTTTAGTCTATCGTTCAACGCCATAAGCCCGCCGTTAAATCCGAGAATTATAGAAAACGGACCGGTAATTAATAGCGATGGAAACGCTTTTCTTAAAAACGTTAGCTTTTCTCTTTCTTCCTGCGATTTATTATTTATCGTAGACCAAAACGGTGCGGATATTACGGAAGCCGTTTCTTCTAGCGTTAAACCTTTTTTCCTTATTAAATAATCTATTATATAAGTTATTACTTCCGTATCGGTTAAAAGGTTACATTTATAACCAAACATCTCTATATATCGTTTATTGGCGTCATATGAAGAAATTTCACCGTTATGTACGATTGAAAAATCCAACATCGAAAACGGGTGCGCCCCGCCCCACCAACCGGGAGTATTAGTCGGATACCTTCCGTGAGCCGTCCAAGCGTAACCTTCGTATTCGTCTAGCCTGTAATATTCGCCGACGTCTTCGGGAAATCCCACCGCTTTAAATACCCCCATATTTTTACCGCTTGAAAATACGTACGCGCCGTTTATCGTATTGTTTATAAATATAACCGCTCTTGAAACGTATTCTTTTTCGTCTAAGTGGCTATCCCTTAGTTTATTAGGATTAGGAGCTACGAAATATCTCCAAATTAAAGGCTCGTCTTTAATTTTAGGCGATTTCCTTACGGGAATTTTAGAAAGGTTTACAATTTCAAAATTTTCGTCTAAATATTTTTCACACTCTTCCCTAGACGACATTCCGTTATAAAATATATGGAACGCGTACAAGTCTTTATATTGCGGATATATACCGTATCCCGCAAAACCGCCTCCTAAACCGTTTGACCTGTCGTGCATGGTAGTCATAGAATCGACTATGATTTTACCGTTGATGTTTTGTCCCTTTTTATTGATTATGCCTGCTATGGCGCAACCCGACGGGATTCTGATTTCTCCTTCTCTTTTCATACTTCCTTCCTTTTTCACATAAAAAAAGGGACAAAGGTCGTCCACTTTTTCAAGTGAATACGGACACCTTTGCCCTTAAATATTTTTTTAATCATTATAGCATTGACGAATTTTACTGTCAAACGTTTTTACAAAATTTATAAAATTTTTTTACAATGCTCTTGTAGTTTTTCTAATAGCTCTTAACGCGTCTATATTATGTAATCTAATAAATAATATATGATAAATAAACCTTAAATAAGCCAAAACTCTTTGCATTTTTTGGCAACGAAAAATTTTTAAAAAATTTAAAATTTTTTTTATTTTTTTGCAAAAAAATCGTTGACAAGCAAAAAAAAGGGTGCTATACTCTCAGCATAAAAATTGAATTTGGCAATGACGTCAAGGAATTTAGGTTCTTTGACGTTATTGCTTTTTTTTATGATTTTTTTCGATAGGAGGCAAAACATGGAAAGTATGGCAAAAACGTTTGGAAGTAAAGTTTTTAACGAACACGTTATGAAAGAAAGGCTTCCGAAAGAAACTTATAAGGAACTCCGCAAAGCGTTAGACGAAGGTAAAAGATTAGATTTAGAAACTGCTAACGTTATTGCTAACGCTATGAAAGACTGGGCGGTAGAAAACGGAGCTACGCATTTTACTCATTGGTTCCAACCTATGACGGGCGTTACCGCTGAAAAACACGACAGTTTTATTTCTCCCGAAAAAGACGGTTCGGTAATAATGGAATTTTCGGGCAAGGAATTGGTTAGGGGCGAACCCGACGCGTCTTCTTTCCCGTCGGGCGGATTAAGAGCGACGTTCGAAGCAAGGGGCTACACCGCTTGGGACCCGACTTCTTTCGCGTTTATTAAAGACGGAATTTTGTGTATTCCGACAGCCTTTTGTTCTTACGGCGGTGAAGCGTTGGATAAAAAAACTCCGCTACTTCGTTCTATGGAAGCAATAAACAAACAAGCTTTGAGAATTATAAGATTATTCGGTAACACGACAGCTAAATCGGTAAAAACGACGGTAGGTCCCGAACAAGAATATTTCCTAATTCCTAAAGAAATGTACGATAAGAGAAAAGATTTAATTTTCACGGGAAGAACGTTACTTGGCGCTCGTTCGCCGAAAGGCCAAGAAATGGAAGACCACTATTTCGGAGCGATTAAACCGAGAGTTCAAGAGTTTATGAAAGAATTAAACGAAAAACTTTGGGAACTAGGAATACTTGCTAAAACCGAACATAACGAAGTTGCTCCCGCGCAACACGAATTAGCTCCTATTTTTACGACTACGAATATTGCTACCGACCATAACCAACTTACTATGGAAATTATGCAAAAAGTAGCTAAAAAACACGGAATGGTTTGTCTGTTACACGAAAAACCGTTCGCAGGAGTAAACGGAAGCGGTAAACATAACAACTGGTCTATTTCTACCGATACGGGAATTAACTTGTTAGAACCAGGCGAAACGCCTTACGATAACGCGCAATTTTTACTTTTCTTAACGGCGGTTATTAAAGCGGTTGACGAATATCAAGATTTGCTACGTATTTCCGCATCTTGCGCAGGTAACGACCACAGATTAGGCGCAAACGAAGCTCCCCCCGCGGTAGTTTCTATGTTCCTTGGCGAAGAGTTAACTGAAATTTTACAAGCTATCGAAAACGACGCCGATTATAGTCAAAAAGAAAAAGTTCAAATGAAAATAGGCGTTCACGTAATACCTAAATTCCCCAAAGACTCTACGGATAGAAACAGAACTTCTCCGTTTGCGTTTACGGGAAATAAATTCGAATTCCGTATGCTTGGTTCTTCTATGTCGGTTGCGGAAGCAAACATAACCTTAAATACAGCAGTTGCAAAAGAATTAAAAGAATTTGCCGACGAATTAGAAGGTAAAGAAAACTTTACGGAAGCTTTACACGAGCTTATTAAGAAAACGATTATAGAACATAAGAGAATAATATTTAACGGAAACGGTTACGACGACGAGTGGATTAAAGAAGCCGAAAAACGCGGATTATTAAATTTAAAATCTACCCCCGAATGTTTACCATATATGTTAAAAGACAAAAACGTAGCTTTGTTTAGAGATTTCGGAGTATTTACCGAAACCGAATTTAAAGCAAGATACGATATCATGCTTGAAAACTATATCAAAACTTTAAAAATAGAAGCTTTAACTATGATTGATATGGTAGACAAAGACGTATTACCCGCTATAAGTAAATTTACGAAAGAATTAGCAAAAACGATTTCGCTTAAAAAACAAATTGAGGGCGTAGACTACACCTACGAAGTTGAAAGATTAAAAACCGTATCTTCTTTGGAAGTCGAAATATTCAAAAAGGTTGACGAATTATCGGGAATAATTGCAACCGAATGTATAGATTGCCACCAAAAAGAAGCCGAATTCTATCACGATACGGTATTTAACAAAATGCAGGAATTAAGAGCGGTAGTAGACAGATGCGAAACTCTTACCCCGTCCGAAGAATGGCCATACCCGTCTTACGGAGATATGCTTTTTGGCGTAAGATAATTTAAAGGAGGAATATATTATGGAAGTATTTGCTGTGTGGCTCCTTGTAGGAGCTATGATAGTATTCTTTATGCAGTGCGGTTTCGCAATGGTCGAAACGGGATTTACGAGAGCGAAAAACGCAGGCAACATTATAATGAAAAACCTTATGGATTTTTGTATAGGAACAGTAGTTTATATGTTGCTCGGCGCAGGGCTCTTGCTTGGAGAAGATACCCTTGCCGGTTTAGTAGGTCTTCCTAATTTCGATTACATTGCAAACTTTTCTACTTATAACTGGTCTAGTTTCGTATTCAACCTAGTATTTTGCGCAACGGCGGCTACTATCGTTTCGGGCGCAATGGCTGAAAGAACTAAATTTTTCTCCTATTGTATTTATTCGGCAATTATAAGCTTAGTTGTTTACCCCATAGAAGCTCATTGGGTTTGGGGTGGCGGTTGGCTTTCTAAAATAGCATTTATCGATTATGCCGGTAGCGCGGCTATACATAGCGTCGGCGGAATTTGCGCTTTAATCGGAGCTATTATGGTTGGTCCTAGACTTGGCAAATACACGAGAGATAAAAACGGAAAAGTCGTTAAAGTAAACGCTATTCCCGCTCACTCTATCACGCTTGGCGCGTTAGGTTGCTTTATCCTTTGGTTCTGCTGGTACGGATTTAACGGCGCGGCTGCAACTAGCGTAGCGCAACTAGCTCAAATTTTTGCAACGACTACTATTGCTCCCGCAATCGCAACCGTAACTTGTATGATATTTACTTGGATTAAAAACAAAAAACCCGACGTATCTATGTGCTTAAACGCTTCCTTAGCAGGACTTGTAGCAGTTACCGCAGGTTGCCACGCAGTTGACGCAATCGGCGCGACGATTATAGGTATCGTTTCAGGTATTTTAATCGTTATTGCAATAGAATTTATTGATATGAAACTTCACATAGACGACCCCGTAGGAGCAATCGGCGTTCACTTTGTAAACGGCGTTTGGGGAACTATCGCGGCAGGATTATTCGCAACGAACACTTCTAGCTTAGGAGTTGACGGTCCTATCTACGCTTTAATTCACAAAACGAGCTTTAAAGCAGGTTTAAAAGTTTTAGGAGTTCAATTTTTAGGTATTATTTGTATTCTTGCTTGGACCGCAATTACCATTACCTTTACTTTCTGGGTAATTAAGAAAACGATTGGTTTAAGGGTTTCCGTAGAAGAAGAAACGTTAGGATTAGATAAAACCGAACACGGTTTACCTTCTTCTTACGCAGACTTCCCGATTTTGGTTCACGATTACGACGCTGTTCCCAGCGAACTTGCAACCGAAACTAACCCCGTAGCCGAAACAACTACCGAAAGCGTTGTTGCTACCCCCGTTAGAAAAGAAAAGGTTGAAACTAACGAACCTAAATTCACAAAAATACAAATTGTTTGCCGTGAAAGAATGTTAGAAGCGCTTAAAAACGCTATGATTGGTATTGGTATTACGGGAATGACCGTTACTCACGTTATGGGGTGTGGAACTCAAAAAGGTAAACCCGAATATTATAGAGGCGTTGAAATAGAGCCGAGCTTGTTACCGAAAGTACAAGTTGAAATGGTCGTAAGTAAAGTACCCGTACAAACGGTAATTGAAACTGCTAAAAAGGTATTATACACAGGACATATCGGCGACGGCAAGATATTCGTATCCGACGTAGAAAACGTCGTTAAAGTCAGAACCGGAGAAGAAGGTTACGATGCCCTTCAAGACGTTGAATAACTCCTATTGTTCACGTTTTGCGTAAACTATTCTTTGGCAATACAGAGCTTGATTTTTTAATCAAGCTCTGATTTTTTATAAAGATTATTAAATAATTATGTAAAAATCAAAGTAATTTTAATTTTATGTAACCAAAAATATTTTTTTCTTTTTGGTAAAAAAATTATCCCCTAGCTGTTTATAGCTCTAGGGGAGTTTACTTTTAAAAAGTTTTAAATAACGTTTGAATAATTAAATTACTTTTTACAAGAATTTACAAACGCTTTAAATATTTTTTTGCTTTCTACTAAATTATACGAGTATTCGGGATGCCACTGCACTGCTAAAACGAATTTTTTGTCTGCTAAATACGCCCCTTCCGTTATTCCGTCTTCCGAAACGGCGCATAAAGTAAGTTTTTCGCTTAAACTTTTTACCGCTTGATGATGATAACTATTTACTTGCAATTTTCTTTTTCCTACAATTTTATCTAACAAGCTGTTTTTAACTATTGTTACGCTATGTACTCCCCTATCGTATGGCGGTTGCATATGGTGTTCTATTTTCGTAACCACTTGTAAGTCTTGATATAGCGTTCCGCCAAAATACGCGTTTAAAAATTGTAATCCCCTACATATTCCTAACACGCTTTTATTTTGCTTTAACGCAATATCTAATAGTATTTTTTCCTGTTCATCTAGCTTTGAACATATTTCTCCACATAAATCCTGTTTTTCTTCGCCGTAAAAGCAGGGATTTACGTCTTGTCCGCCTGTTATAAGCAATCCGTCGGAACAATCAAGCAAGCGTTTTAAAGAGACTTTATCGGTCGTTAAAGGCAACATAAAAGGGATTGCTCCGCTAGACGATAAGGCGTTAAAATATTCGTGAAGCATCCATAAAGAGTTTCTTTCTTTGTCTACGAGCGGTGTTACCGCAATTATCGGTTTTTTCATACATTCTCCTTTATCAAAAAAAATTTTAACTTTATTTAATCTTTTTAAAAAATCAAAATAATTCGTTGCAAAAATTTAATCAATTTTTAAAAAAATCAATACGTTACGTTGTAAAAAATGCAAAAAGACGCTCTCTTACGAGAACGCCTTTGTTCTAAATATAAAAATTACTTTTTATCAATTATTTTCTTTTATCGAGCGGAATAAATTCCTTTCTCGGTGCGACTGCGATATACGCAGGACGGATAAGTTTTCCGTTATTAGCAATTTCTTCTAGTCTATGCGCCGACCAACCTACGATTCTTGCAACGGCAAATAACGGCGTGTACAATTCTTCGGGGATATTTAAAGTTTTATATATGTATCCCGAGAAAAAGTCTAGGTTTGCGCAAGTGCCTTTTACCGTGTTTTTTCTTTCTTGAATTAGTTTGGGAGCAAGTTTATAAACTAGCGAATAAACTTCGTAATCCTTTTGGTCTTCGGGTTGAACGCCTAATTCTTCTACCATTTGCTTTAAAATATTAGCTCTTGGGTCGGACAAAGAATATATTGCGTGTCCCATTCCGTAAATAAGACCTTTTTTATCGAACGCTTTTTTATCCAAAATCTTTTTAAGATATTCGCCAACGGTTTTTTCGTTTATATTTTTTACGTTATCCAAAATATCTTGCATCATTTTGGCAACCATTATGTTAGCTCCGCCGTGTTTCGGTCCTTTTAACGAGCCTAGCGACGCCGCCATTGTGGAATAGGAATCCGTACCCGTACTTGTTACGACGTGAGTTGTAAACGTAGAGTTATTACCACCGCCGTGTTCCATTTGTAAAACTAAGCACGCGTCTAGCATTAAAGCTTCTTCCCTAGTAAATTTATTGCTACCCCTTAACATATAAAGGATATTTTCCGCAGTGGAAAGTTCCTTTTTAGGATAACGGATAGAAAGCGTTTTCATTTTATAATAATGCCTATACGCTTGATAAGAATAAACTGCCATTAAGGGCATTAAAGCAATTAGTTGCAATGATTGACGGAATACGTTTTTAAGAGTTATATCGTCGGCTTTATCATCGTAAGAATAAAGCATTAAAATACATCTCGATAAAGAAATCATCATGTTTTGCGCGGGCGCTTTTAAGATTATATCTCTAACGAAACTATTAGGTAATTTTCTTAGTTCAGCAAGCAATTCGCAAAATTCGTTTAATTGCTTTTTGTTGGGTAAAACTCCGCATAAAAGCAAATACGTTACTTCTTCAAACCCGAATCTATCCGATTTACGAAGATGTGCGAAAATATCGTAAACGGAAATCCCCCTATAATACAATTCGCCTTCTATCGGTTTTCTCTCTCCGTTTTCGGTTTTAAAACCGTTTATTTCGGAAATTTCGGTTAAACCCGTAACTACGCCTACTCCGCGGGAATCTCTTAATCCCCTATATACCTTATATTTTTCGTATAACTCGTTTTCTATAATGTCGGACTTAAAGCCCAAACTGCTTAATTCTTCAAACTTCGAATCCAAAGTATCTAAATATTTATAAAAATGCTCCATAAGCCTTCCTTATATGTTTTTTTGCATTTGTTTTATAATTTCGTCAATTTTATCTGCAATCTTGATAAAATCTTCTTTTCCGTAACCTTTGGTTGTCATTGCAGGCGTACCTATTCTTACACCGCTGGTTTGGAAAGGCGACCTAGTTTCGTTAGGAACGCAGTTTTTATTTAAAGTAATGCCGTATTCTTCAAGTCCGTTTTGAACTTCTTTACCCGACAAGCCCGTATCGGTTAAATCTACTAGGAATAAGTGATTATCCGTTCCGCCCGTTACTACTTTATATCCGTTTTGAATAAAACGGTCGCACATAGCCTTAGCGTTTTCTACGACTCTTCCGATATATTCTTTATATTCGGGCTTTAAATCTTCTTCCGCGCAAATTGCTTTTCCCGCAATAACGTGTTGCAAAGGTCCGCCTTGCGAGCCTGGAAATACAGCGCTATCAACTCTTTTGGCAAGTTCGGGCTTACAGAAAATCATTCCGCCCCTTGGTCCTCTTAAAGTTTTATGAGTCGTTGTGGTTATTACGTCGGCAAATCCGAACGGAGAAGGATGATATCCCGTTGCGACTAAACCTGCAATATGCGCTATATCTACCATAAAATACGCGCCTACGGAATCAGCGATTTCTTTAAATCTTTTAAAATCAATAACTCTCGAATACGCGCTCGCCCCTGCCATTATTAGCTTAGGTTTATGTTTTAAGGCAAGTTCTTGCGCTTGGTTATAATCTATATATCCGTTTTTATCTACTCCGTAAAATACGAAATTATATAATTTCCCGCTAAAATTTACGGGAGAACCGTGCGTTAAGTGCGCGCCGTTGTTAAGTTCCATACTTAAAACGGTATCCCCCGGGTTGATTAAAGCCATATAGCCGGCAAAGTTTGCGTTGCTTCCGCTATGAGGTTGTACGTTAACGTGGTAGTCCGTATTAAAAACTTTTTGCCATGTTTGTTGACAATAACTTTCTAATTCGTCGCAGTTTACGCATCCGCCGTAATATCTTTTCCCCGGATAACCTTCGGAGTATTTATTTGTAAGACAAGAACCGACAGCCTTTAAAATATCTTCGCTTACAAAATTTTCGCTTGCGATTAACTCTACGGTAGAGTTTTGTCTTTTTTGTTCCTTTTCAATAATATCGAATACTATACTTGACATATAAAACTCCTTTCTAACACTTTTACATTTTTTATTATATATAAAAATGCGAAAATTGTCAAACAAAATAGCCTTGTTTATCCCGTTACGCTGTTTTTTACCATAAATAATACAAATCAATAATATACCTTTTATATATACATGCTAATATTGAACAAAAAATAGATTTATTTAAAAAAACAAAACCTATTAAATTTTTAGATATTTTAAGCTCAAAAAATTAAAAGTTTTAAAAATAAGCGCAAAAAAACTGCCGTTTATTACGGCAGTAAAAATTTGATTTTATTTTTTAGTTTGCGAATTTCTTAACGAAATCGGGCATAGAAACGAAGTCTGAACTGATAGTTAAAACAATTTTAACGTTTTTATCGGCTTTTTCTAAATCGTCGAAAACAGGTTTTAAATCAACCAAATTACATTCGGCAATTCTTGCGATTCCGTCTATAAAAAGATATTCTATATCGTTATTTACCGCAAGCATACCTTTTATAAATCCGCGTAATTGTTCCACGTTATTTATACCGTATTCGTCAGCAAATACGCATTTAACCGCGAAATCTATCGCTACCGAATACCCACCGGACTTAGCAAGGAATACGACGTTGCCTTTTGCGTTTTTAACGCTTTCGTTTACTTTTTCAAGTATAATTTTAGTTTTACCCGTGCCTTTTGGTCCGTAAATCAAAGAAATCATATAAAAGACCTCCAAAGTTATTTGACTATATTTTATACTAAAATTCCTTGATTTTCAATAGTTTTTTGAAATTTCCTTCAGATTATTTTAATTTCTTTATAAAGTTAGCTATTCTTTCTATTCCGAGTTTAATATCGTCTTTATTTATAGCGTAAGAAAGTCTTATAAAGTTGTCGTTTTCAAAAGGAAGTCCGGGAATTACGGCAACTCCCGCGTTTAGCAACTGTTTTGCAAATTCTACGCTGGTTAAAATTTTAATTCCGTTATGGTGTTTACCCAAATATTTTTCAATATTTACGAAAACGTAAAACGCGCCTTGCGGATTTATGTAGTCTAAACCGTACTCGTCTAATTGAGCGGTTATAAAATCCTTTCTATCTTGGAAAATCGCAGTCATTTCCGAAATGAATTCGTCGCCTTTATTCAACGCTTCTACCGACGCGTATTGAGCGATTGAGTTAGCATTACTCGTAGTATGGCTTTGAACGTTGTTTATAACCCTTGCAATTTCTTCGTCGCACGCAAGATAGCCTATTCTCCAACCCGTCATAGCGTAAGCTTTGGATACGCCGTTTATAACGATGGTGAGTTTTTTAATTTCTTCCCCAAGCGACGCGATAGATACGTGTTTTGCTCCGTCGTAAACGAGTTTTTCGTAGATTTCATCGCTGATTACGTATATGTTATGTTTAACGATAACCTCCGCTATTTCTTCTAATTCTTCTTTAGAATAAACGACTCCCGTAGGATTAGACGGCGAATTTAAAATTAAACAAGCGGTTTTAGAAGTAATAGCGTCTTCTAAGCTTTTTGCCGTAATTTTATAGTTAGTTTCTTTCGATGTTTGTAAAAATACGCTTTTACCACCGCATAATTTTACTTGCTCGTTATAAGTTAGCCAACAAGGACAAGGAATTATAACTTCGTCCCCTTCGTCTACAACGGCGAACAAAGCGTGATATAAACTCGCCTTTGCGCCCGTAGAAATTATTATGTTTTTAGGAGAATACTCTAAATCGTTATCTCTTTTAAATTTCTCGCAAATTGCTTTTTTAAGTTCTGGCATACCCGAAGAAGGAGTGTATCTCGTAAATCCTTTATCCAAAGCTTCTTTTGCGGAATTTCTAATAAATTCGGGAGTGGTAAAGTCGGGTTCGCCCGCCGTAAAACCTATTACCGATATTCCTTCCGCTTTCATTTGTTTTGCTTTTGCCGATATTTCCAAAGTCATCGACGCGGGAATTTGTCCTGCTCTATGCGATATTTTCATTTAGTTTTCCTCCGATTGTAAAGATAATTTTACTTCCCTATCAGCTATTGCCAAAGCTTGAACCATTTCTTCTATGTTTCCTGCCAAAAAGCTTTCTAAATTGTGTAGAGTTAAACCTATTCTATGGTCGGTTACCCTGCCTTGCGGGAAATTATACGTTCGTATTCTTTCCGACCTGTCGCCCGTGCCTACTTGATTTTTTCTATTTTCGGCGTACTGCGACTTATATTGTTGGCTATAATAGTCGTAAACTCTACTTTTCATAACTTTCATAGCTTTTTCTCTGTTTTTTATTTGAGAACGCTCGTCTTGGCAATTTACTACTATTCCCGTGGGAATATGAACCATTCTTATACACGATTCTGTTTTATTTATATGCTGACCGCCAGCTCCGCTGCTACGACAAGTTTCTATAATCAAGTCCTTTTCATCTAAATTTACTTCTACGTCTTCTACTTCGGGAAGAACGGCTACGGTACAAGTTGACGTGTGAATTCTGCCTTGCGATTCGGTTTCGGGAACTCGTTGAACTCTATGAACTCCGCTTTCGAACTTTAATTTTGAATACGCGTTTTTACCGCTTATGGAAAATACGACTTGTTTTATGCCGCCGAGTTCGGTTTCGTTACTTTCTATTTCTTCCGCTTTCCATCTGTTTTTATCGGCGTAGTTTACGTACATTCTATATAATTCGTAAGCAAATAAAGCCGCTTCTTCTCCGCCTGCGCCCGCCCTTATTTCCAAAATAACGTTTTTTTGGTCGTTAGGGTCTTTGGGAAGTAAAAGAATTTTTAATTCGGCTTCTTTTTCTTCTAATTTTTGCTTGCAAGACAAAATTTCTTCTTCTAAAAGCTCTTTCATATCCCTATCGGATTCGTCTTTTAATGCTTGTTTTGCTTGCTCTTGCTCTTCCGCTATCTTTTTATATTCAAGATATTTTTCGGCGGTTTCTTCTATTTCCGCACGCTCTTTTGTAAGTTTAGTCCAAGTGTCTATTTGACTAATTACGCTAGGGTCGGAAATTTGCTCCGTT
>CAJMEI010000004.1 GCA_905212395.1 uncultured Christensenella sp.
ATAAGAAAACTATTTTTATAAAAAATTTTTTACTTTAAGAATTACTTTCTGCTTGTTCTAATGCTCTTTGTTTGTCGATTTTTTTATTTCTAAAATAAATAACGATTCCCGTAGAAACCATTATTAAGTTTATAATGTAAAATGCAAACGCAACCCAACTGAGCGGTTTTACGTTTTTTATGCCTACGTTTAAGCAACTGAATATAGATTTGAATATTCCTGCAACGTATCCGAATGCGATTAACGACATAAATTGAACGCTTGTTCCCTTAGTCGTGCGCGCTTTATACGCTTTAATTATATTAAACGGCCAAGACGCTCCAAAACATATAAGAAATGTGATTTCGCATATTGTTGCTAATGTTCCATACATAAGTTTACATCTCCTTTAAATTTAATTTTTAATAACGCTAACCGTTATTTAAAACTATTGATTACATATCTTTTCTTCTATAATCGGGAAGAATTTGAGGCGAAAGTTTGGTAGGTTTAATTCCTGCGTTTTCAAGCTCTTGTTCGAACTGTTTAACGTGAGCAAGCGTGAGCTTGCCTACTTTTACGCTTTTTGCCTTTTCGCTAGCGGACTTACCTGCGTCTCTTCCGAAAACTATTACGTCTAAAAGCGAGTTGCCCATAAGTCTGTTTCTTCCGTGAATTCCCCCTACGGCTTCCCCTGCTACGAATAAGTTTTTAACGCAAGTGGATTCGCAATTTCCGTCTATATCGATACCGCCGTTTTGATAGTGAAGAGTGGGATATACCAAAATAGGTTCTTTTCTGATATCTATTCCGTATTTTCCGAACATTCTCATCATTGCGGGAATTCTTTTTTCTATCGTGCCTTCTCCGCCGATTTGTTCAATCATAGGAGTGTCGAGCCAAACGCCTTCTCCGTCGGTAGTTTTAATGCTGTTTTTTCTTCTTTTACATTCTCTTATAATAGAAGCGCAAGTTACGTCTCTCGTTTCAAGCGAATATACGAAAGGTTCGCCGTCTTTATTTACTAATTGCGCGCCTAACGAACGAACTTTTTCCGTTACCAACGCTCCGAAAATTTGAGTGGGTTCGGCAACGCCCGTCGGGTGATATTGCAAGGTGTCGGCATACATTAGTCTTGCGCCTGCTCTATAAGCGAGAACCAACCCGTCGGCAGTAGCTCCGTAATGGTTGCTCGTCGGGAAACCTTGATAATGCAATCTTCCCGCTCCGCCCGTTGCTATAACTACGGTTTTTGCTTTTGCAACCAAAATTTCTTTGGTTTCCATGTTGAGTAAAACCGCGCCCGCTACGTTTCCGTTATCGTCTTTTATAAGTTCAATTGCGGAAGTGAAATCTACTACGGGGATTTTTCTATTTAGTACTTCGTCCCTTAAAGTTTTCATTATTTCCGCGCCCGAATAGTCTTTACAAGCGTGCATTCTTTTCCTAGACGTTCCACCACCGTGAGTGGTAATCATGTTGCCGTTTTCGTCCTTATCGAACATAACGCCTAAATCCGATAACCATTTAATAGCGTCGGGAGCTTCCGTAACTAATTTTTCAAGCAAAACCGGCTTTGCGCAGAAGTGTCCTCCGCCGTAAGCGTCTAAATAGTGAATTGCGGGACTGTCGTTTGCTTTATCCGCAGCCTGAATTCCGCCTTCCGCCATCATAGTGTTGGCGTCCCCTATTCTAAGCTTAGTTACTATCATAACGTTCGCGCCGTTTGCGTGAGCGGTTATCGCGCAAGAAGAACCTGCTCCGCCACCGCCTATTACTAAAACGTCTACGTCGTAGTCGGGGTGGGACAAATCTATTTCTTTATCTAAAATTCTAGATTTTCCTTGTAATAAATCGGCAAGTTCGTGTAAAACTTTTTCGCCTTTATTTTTTCCTACTTTTAAGTTTTCGTAAGCAGATTCGATATAATCGGGGTGATTTTCTTTTAAAACTTCGTCCTTTTCGTCGGCAGTCATTCTACGGAAAACGTTTTTAAGTCTTTCGCTTCTAGTTGCTTCTACTTTTTTCATAGAAGCTAACTGTTCGTCGGTATAATTATACATATCGTTTCTCCTTATTTCTCTATTTCTCTATGGTTATATAGTTCTTTAAGCTCTTCTACGGGTTTACCCATAATATCTTGCATAAGTTTATCGAAGTCGCCGTTATTAATTTCCGCAACTCTCTTTTCCAAATGCTTACATTCGGGAGCGATATACTTTCCGTACAATCTACGCGCAAGTTCCGCAACTTGCGGATGCGATATTCCCGCAGGACACCTAGAAGAACATACTCCGCACATTACGCAGTCAAAACTCTCTTCCGCGCACTTTTTGTATTCTCCCCTTTGAGCGTAAGCTATGTATTGCATAACGCTTAAACCTTGCGTACAAGATTTAGTACATGCGTTACAACCTATACAACTATATATTTCGGGATAAAGTTGCATCATAATTTGTTCGGTGGGTCTAATAGCGTTAATATCGTAAACTTGTTTAACTAACGGGAAGAAAGGCAAAGTAGCTACGTACATACCTTCTTCTACCTGTTGTTGACACGCTAGGCAAGTTTTTAATTCTTGTTGTCCTTTTATACGGAAAATAGTAGCGCAAGCTCCGCAAAATCCATTTCTGCAACCGCATCCCCTTATAAGCTGATAACCTGCGTACTCCATAGCCTTCATAATGGTTAGAGAAGAAGGCACTTCGTATCTTTTACCGAAAAAATAAACGTTTACCATTTTTTCCATTATATTTTTACTCCTTTAACGAGCGTTTATCGTTATATAGCCCGACTTAATATTCGTTAGGCAATTCATCTAATTCGTCCATTCTAAATACGGGTCCGTCTTTACATACGAATTTATTTCCTACGTTACATCTACCGCATTTACCTATACCGCACTTCATTCTAAGTTCCAAAGTGGTATAAACTCTTTCTTTCGTAAAGCCTAATTCCAAAAGTCCCGCCAAAGTAAATTTAATCATAATAGGCGGTCCGCAAAGTACGGCGGTCATATTCGGGTCAAGTCCTAATTCTTTAACGTAACTAGGTACGAATCCTACGTGTCCGTCCCAACCTTCTTGCGGTCTGTCTATCGTTAAATATACGTTGAAATCGGGTTCGGACGCCCATTCGTTTTTGATTTCGTCGATAAATACTAAATCGTCTTTACTTCTTGCGCCGTAAACTATGGTTACTTTGCCGTAATTCTTTCTATAACTTCTTATATAGTTTATTACGCTTCTAAGCGGAGCAAGTCCTATACCTCCCGCTATGAAAAGCATATCTTTTCCCTTAAAATCTTCTTCTACGGGGAAATTGTTTCCGTAAGGCCCTCTTACCATGATTTGTTGCCCTACTTCTATCGCGTGAATTACTTCCGTAACGCAACCGCATTTTTTAATGGAAAATTCCATATATTCTTCATTCGTAGGCGAACTCGTGATAGAGAACATACATTCTCCGACTCCCGGAATAGAAACCATAGCGCATTGACCGGGCAAATGTTCGAATAACTTTTTACCGTCTAACCCTACGACCCTAAACGTTTTTACGTCGGGAGTATCTCTTCTTATATCCGTTACTACCGCAACGTGAGGAATAAGATTTTCGTTAAGCATTTTCTTTTCCCCCTATCTTTTTAATAACTTTTACAATATTTAGTCTTTGCGGACATTTATTTACGCATCTTCCGCAACCAACGCACGAATACATGCCGTTATATTGCGACGGATAGTAAACTAATTTGTGCATAAAGCGTTGACGATATCTTTGCATTTGGGTAGTCCTTGGATTTCCCGCCGACATTTGAGTGAAATCGGAATACATACAGGAATCCCAACAACGGAAACGAATTATATCTTTATTAGTAGAAAAATCTCTTATATCAAAGCATTGACAGGTAGGACATACGAACGTACAAGCTCCGCAACCTAAACACGCTTCCGATAATTCTTGCCAAACGGGAAGATTAAATAGTTCGTTTAAATTTTCGGGTTTGAAACGCGATAAATCTAAGTGTGTATAAGGTAATTTTTCTAAAATTTCCTTAGTCCCCGCTTTGATTTGTTCTACTTGTTCTTGACCGCCGTCTTCGAGCAAGTCTTTAACTAAATCTAAAACTTTTTGACCTTTTTCGTCGTTAGCGTTTAAGTATAAGTAGTTTTCGTCCAAATAACAAGTAACGTTACCTTGCGGGCAAGTCGGGTCTATGCCGAAAACCGTACAAAAGCAACTTTCCTTGGGTTTAGAACACGCCATTGTAAATATTATAGCGCTATCTCTTCTTAACTTATAAAAAGTGTCTACGGGGTTAGATAAAAAGACGTTATCTAAAACCGAAAATGCTTTATAGTCGCAAGCCTTAACTCCGAAAATAACGTATTCGTCTTTTTCGGAACGAATATCTACTATTTCAACGCTTTTTCCTTGCGTTTTAAATCTCATCATTTCTTCGCTTTGCGGGAAAAATACGTCTTTTGCGCTTTTTACGGTTTTTAATTCGTCTATATCGTATTCGCAGTCGCTGTCATAATATCCGAAATTTACTTCCCCTGCCTTTTTAATCGGCATATAGACGGACATTTTGTTTGAAATTGTATCGAAAAACTTTCTCAAATTTTCTCTTTTGATTTTATTCATTACTTGTCCCCCTTATCCACTGCTTGCTTGGGTTCAACGTCGGAAGTAGTGTAAGAAGTGAGCGGTGTTTTACCTTCGCTTTCTTCACCAGCCTGATATTCTCCGTAGAAATTATCTATATCTTTTATGAATTTTCTATTTAATAAATGTAGCGGTATTCTTTGCGGACAAACTCTTGAACATTCTCCGCAATCCGTACAACGTCCCGAAACGTGGAACGCCCTTATAACGTGGAAAAGTTGTTCTTCAAACGGAACGTCGTTTGCTTTTGCGGAAATATTCGATTTAGGATTGTCGAATACGCATTTTAAACACGAACACGCGGGACATACGTTTCTGCAAGCGTTACAACGAATACATTTTGACAACTGTTCTTGCCAAAACTTAAATCTTTGTTCGCTAGTTAAACTTTCAAGCTCTTTTACGCTAGAAAATCTGTCGTTATTTTCTTCTTTCATTTCGTGAAGAACTACCGTGTCGTCGCTGACCATAAACTTTTTGCCTTTGCAAGATTTACATTTTTCCAAAAGCACTTCGCCTTTAACGGTTTGTTTACGTCCGAAAATCGTTTCGAAAACTGCGTTTTCTCCGTCGTAACTTTCGCTTGTAATTCCTTGAATATCTTGTTTTTCGAGTAAGTAGTTATCCAACTTTCCGTTACATTCAACGCCTACTACGAAAACGTTTTCTCTTTTAATTCTATGTTCTTTAACTAATTGATTAAAGCTATAAGTGTCGCAAGGTTTTAAAAATACGGCGGTTTTGCCTTCTTTTTTGGAAATTTCTATTAAATATTTAGAAAGATTTGCTCCGCAAAAGTCGTTGTAAACAAAATTTTCCAACTGCGCTTCGTTTTCGAAAGTAGCGGGGCTGGGGTCGTGAATAAATTCGCCTTTCGTCCAACCGACTACTCTTTTAACTTCTCCGCTCGCCAAAAGATTTTTTGCTTTTTCTTTTAAAGCTTCTTGTAGCGTCATACGTTTTCTCCTTTTATTCTTAAATCGCTTAATCTCTTGTTTTCGCCTAACGCCGTAACTGTTTCAACGAAATCGTTCATTACGGAAGAGAACTTAGCCCCTTCGGAAGCCGAAACCCATTCGACTCTCGTTCTTTCTTTTTCTATTCCTAAATAGTCTAAAAAGCTAAATAGTAACGCCATTCTTCTTCTGGTATAATAGTTACCCGTAACGTAATGGCAATCTCCGGGGTGGCAACCGCATAAGATTACTCCGTCCGCTCCGCGTTGAAACGCTTTTAATATAAACGACGGGTTTACCCTGCAAGAACAAGGAACTCTTATAATTTTTACGTTTGCGGGATAGCTTAATCTTGACGAACCCGCTAAATCCGCCCCTGCGTAAGAACACCAGTTGCAACAAAACGCAACGATATTCGGTACGAATTTATTATCTTTTATCTCTTGCATATTGCTTCTACCTCCGACATAATTTGCGAAGAACTAAATCCCGATAAATCCATAGCTCCCGACGGACAAGTAACCGTACAAGCTCCGCAACCTTGACAAACTGCGGGATTTACGGAAGCAACTCTTCTGACTTCCGTTTTTCCACCGCCGATTCTGAATTCTTTATCGACGTAAGTTATAGCTCCGTAAGCGCAAACGTTAGCGCATTGAGAACAGCCGTTACACATGTTTTCGTTAGAATGAGCTATACAAGGATTAGTTTTTAAGTGGTCTTTAACAAGTAAACCTATTACCTTAGACGCGCAGGCAGACGCTTGCGATACCGTTTCGGGAATATCCTTAGGTCCTTGACACATACCCGCCAAATATACGCCCGCCGTAGGACTTTCTACGGGACGAAGTTTGGGGTGGGATTCGTTTAAGAAGTTGTTAGTATCTATACTAGCGGTTAGAAGCGTAGCGATTTTTCTTACCGAAGGTTCGGGTTCTACCGCAACTGCTAAAACTACTAAGTCGGAAGCGATGGTTTTTTGTTCGTTTTCAATTAAGTCCGCACCTTGTACCATAAGTTTTCCGTTTTCGTTATAAACTTTGCCGACCATACCTTTTATATAATCAACGCCGTATTGTTCAACCGCGCGCCTATAAAATTCGTCGTAGTTTTTACCCGGGGTTCTTACGTCTATATAGAAAACGTGAACTTCCGTATCGGGATATTTTTCACGAATAAGCATTGCGTGTTTTGCCGTATACATACAGCATACTTTAGAGCAATACGTTTTTCCGCAACCCGAAACGTCCCTTGAACCTACGCATTGAATAAAGGTTATAACCTTTGGATGAGTATTATCGGACGGACGAAGAAGCACACCGTTTGTAGGACCTGCAGCGTTCATAAGTCTTTCAAGTTCAAGCGAAGTTATTACGTCTTTATTGTCGGCGTAGCCGTATTCGTTAAAGGCGGATATATCGAACGGACGGAAGCCCGTAGCAACTACTATCGCTCCGTATTCTCTTTCGATAAGCTCGTCTTTCATTTCGTAATTTATTGCGCCTGCTCCGCAGAATTTTTGGCATATTCCGCATTTTCCCGTTTTAAGTTTAATACATTGTGTGGGGTCTATAACCGCAACGTTAGGAATTGCTTGCGCAAACGGAATGTAAATTGCGGTACGGTTGTTTAAATTCATATTGAATTCGTTAAGTCCCTTTCTAGAAGGACATTTTTCCATACACACTTTACAACCCGTACATTTAGTTTCGTCAACGTATCTGGCTTTCTTTTTAATGGTAACTTTAAAGTTCCCTACGAAACCTTTTACGTCTTCTACTTCCGAATAGGATAAAATGTCTATTTTTTCGTTTTGAGCGCAATCGACCATTTTGGGCGTTAAAATACAAGCCGAGCAGTCAAGCGTGGGAAACGTTTTGTCAAGTTGAGCCATTCTTCCGCCGATTGTAGCGTTTTTCTCAACTATATCTACGTTAAATCCCGCTTCCGCAATGTCGAGCGCGGTTTGAATACCCGCTATTCCCCCGCCGATTACGAGCGCTCTTTTAACTACGGGGCTTTCGCCTGCCGTTAAGGGCGCGTTTAATTTTACTTTGGCTATTGCAGTACGAAGTAAAATCAAAGCTTTTTCCGTAGCTTCTAACTTATCTTTATGTATCCACGAACATTGCTCCCTTATATTTGCAATTTCTACCATAAAAGGATTTAAGCCTTCGCTTTCCGCCGTCTTTCTGAAAGTAGCTTCGTGCATACGGGGAGAACAAGAACCTATTACTATTCCCGTTAACTTATTTTCTCTTATGGCTTTTCTTATAAGCTGTTGTCCGTTTTCGGAACACATATATTGATAGTTGACGGCATAAACTACCCCCGGTTCAGCTTTTATAACTTCCGATAGCTTTTCTACGTCAACGGTGGATGCTATATTGCTACCACACCAACAAACAAATACTCCTATTCTTTGCATAATTTTCTCTCTTACGTTTATTTATTATATTTTCTATAAGCTGACACTAATAATTGTTGCGGAATTAACTCGTCTACCATAGGCGGTATGTCTTCCGCTTTTATCTGATTGTTTCCTTGAAGTCTTGTAACGGTCGTTCTAACCGCTTCTATAACGCCTTGCGGAGCAACTCCCCTAGGGCAACGCTCTACGCACGCCATACAAGACAAACAATTCCATATAGCATTACTGTTTAACAACTTTTCTATTTTCCCGTTTATCACGAACGAAACGAACTGATGCGGTTTTATATCCATATCTTTATAAGCAGGACATCTTCCCGAACATTTACCGCATTTCATACACTTTCTTACGTCGGTTCCGCTTATTCTTAAAACGTTTTCCTGAGTTTCGGTTTTAGTCATTTTTCGTTACCCCCAAAGCCTCGGCAAGAAGTTTAGTAAAGTATTCTACGGGCAAAGTTCCGCCGTTTACTTTTAAGTTGTATAAACAAAGCGGACAAGCCGTTATTACCATTTCCGCGCCTTTTTCTTTTGCGGAATTTAAAACGGATAAACTTTGTTTCTGGGCAAGAGCCTTATTTTTTATCCCGACGTACGCCCCGCAACATTCGTTTCTCATCGGATACTTTACGGGCGTTCCGCCTATTGCGGAAATAAAATCTTCCAATATCGTGGGATTTTCGGGATTGTCGAACTGCATTACGGAATTAGGTCTTAACAGCAAACATCCGTAGTACGCCCCTATTTTTTTATTAATGGGGTTTACTACTTTTTCTTTAATTTTATCGAACCCTACCAAATCTCTTAACATTTCAATATAATGCAAAACCTGAGTTTCGCCTTTATAAGGTTCGTCTAATTTTAAATAGTTGTTTGCCTTTAACTGCATATTTTCGTCCGCTTGCATATCGTGATTAACCCTTTTAATTACGTTATGACAGGTGGAACAAAGCGTTAAAAGCTTTCCGCCGTGAGTTTTAGCGTAATCTAACGCTCTTACGGCAGATAATTTAGTAGCAATTTCGTCCTTTGCGGTAGGATAAACAGCTCCGCAACATTGCCAGTTTTCAATTTCTTCCATTTGCACGCCTAAAATCTCCGCGCTTTTTCTAGCGTAATAATCTAGCTCTTTCGCGTTGGTTTTTAAGGTGCATCCGGGGTAGTAAGCTATTTTCATTTATCTTTTCCTTAAATTATCTTAATACTTATATTACAAACTTTTTTATACCTTTTTTCGCCCGTTTTTAACGAATTTTATTTAAAACTTTAGTCTTTTTAGCAATTTTATTACAATTTACCCTTAAAACTTTCGTTTTATCGGAAATACTAAAAAGCTTTTTAATTAAATATTCGTAACCGATTTTCGTTTCTTTCGAATAGTTTTTCCAACCTTTCGTTTTTAACAAAAATTTCTTTATATATAACTCTCGTTTTGCCGAAAAACGGCAAATACGAAATTATTATAAATAAGAGTTGCCGATGCGTTTTAGATATTTTAACTTTAAATTTTTTGTTCGTAAGACAAAACGCCGAATTCGAATTTATCCGAGTTTATCGAACTTCGAATTATTTTTTCGGATAAGCCATATCTTCGGGACGGAATACTTCGTCGAATTTTTCGGAAGTTAAAAATCCCAAATCTACGCACGCTTCTTTTAAAGATATATTTTCTTTAAACGCTTTTTTAACCGTTTTCGCCGCGTTTTCGTAACCGATATACGGATTTAATGCGGTTGCAAGCATTAAAGAATTATGCAAGTTGTGTTTCATTTTATCTCTGTTAGCCGTAAGCCCCGTTAAACATTTATCGTTAAACGAAACCATTCCGTCGGCTAAAATTCTTGCCGATTGCATAAAATTATAAATTATTACGGGCATAAATACGTTAAGTTCGAAATTCCCTTGCGAAGCTCCGAAACCTACCGCTACGTCGTTTCCGACTACTTGTACCGCAACCATTGTCATAGATTCGCATTGCGTGGGATTAACTTTCCCCGGCATTATAGAAGAGCCGGGTTCGTTTTCGGGAATATGAATTTCGCCTAAACCGTCCCTAGGTCCGCTTGCGAGCCATCTTACGTCGTTAGCTATTTTCATAAGGTTGCAAGCTAACGCTTTTAATGCTCCGTGAGCGAAAACCAACGCGTCTTTACTTGTTAAAGCGTGGAATTTATTCTTTTCGGAATAGAAAGTTTTACCCGTTAATAAGCTGATTTGTTTTGCGGTTTCTTCCGCGTATCCGTTAGGCGTGTTAAGTCCCGTGCCTACGGCAGTTCCTCCTATCGCCAAATCTCTTAAAAATTCTACGGAAGCCTTTAATTGAGCTTCTGCTTTTTCTATCATCACTCTCCACCCGCTTATTTCTTGCGAAAAAGCAATGGGAACAGCGTCTTGAAGGTGCGTTCTTCCGCTTTTTACTATTCCTTCGTTTTCTTTTTCTAATCTTTTAAAAGTTTCGATAAGTTTTTCCATTGCGGGATAAACTTTATCTTCTATTACCGTAACGGCGGCTATGTGCATTGCCGTAGGGAAAGTATCGTTAGAACTTTGCGATTTATTTATATCGTCGTTGGGGTGCAAAAGCTTTTTCCCCGCGATATGATTTCCTAAATTCGCTACAACTTCGTTTACGTTCATATTAGATTGCGTTCCGCTACCCGTTTGCCAAACGGCAAGAGGGAAATTGTCGGAATGTTTTCCTTCTAATATTTCGTCGCACGCTTTTTTAATAACGTCGCATTTTTCTTGCGATAAAACCCCTAATTTACAGTTAGCTATCGCCGAAGCCTTTTTTAAAACAACTAACGAATGTATTACTTCCATAGGAATTTTTTCGTCGCCTATTTTAAAATTTTCGTAACTTCTTTCGGTTTGAGCTCCCCAAAATTTATCGGCGGGAACTTTTATAGTGTCTTTTTCTATACGGTATTCCATAAATAATCTCCCTTAATTATAGATTGATTTGAGATATAACTTCTTTTAAAACTTTCGCGCTGTTTTGAAGTTTTGCAACTTCTTCGTCGGTAAGTATAGGATTAATCTTTCCGCAAACGCCGTTTCTTCCGACGATATTTATCGTAGATAAGCATACGTCGCTTATTCCGTATTCTCCGCGCATCATAGTCGAAACGGTCATAGCCGTGTTAGAGTTGTCCGTTATAGCTTTTACTATATGACATACGGTAGAAGCGATAGCGTAGAAAGTAGCGCCTTTTCTGGAAATAACTAACGCGCCCGATTCTTTAACGTATTTTTCGATGTTAGGCATATCAATCTTCGTTGTGAGAAGCGAAGAAGATTCAACTGCTTTTTGATATTCCGCAACGGGCATACCCGCTATTCTTGCAATCGACCAAGGAGAAAATCCCGAATCGCCGTGTTCGCCGAACATATAAGCGTGTACGTTTCCGACTTCTAATCCGCAGTATTCAGCAATTCTCGAACGCAATCTTGCGGTGTCGATTATAGCTCCCGAACCGATAATTTTGTTTTCGGGTATTCCCGACAAACGACAGAACGAATAAGTTAAAATATCTACGGGGTTAGAAACCATTACGTAAACCGCGTTGGGCGCTTGAGCCGTAATTTGCGGAATTATCGATTTTTGTATCGCAATGTTGGTTTGAATTAATTCTAATCTCGACTGTCCCGGCTTTCTAGCTATTCCCGAAGTAATTATTACAATATTGGAATCTTTAGCGTCTTTATATCCGCCTGCGTATACTATACAAGAACTGTCGTAAGAAAGTCCTTGACGAATATCTAAAGCTTCTCCTTTAGCTTTTTCGCCGTCTACGTCTATAATAACTATTTCCGACGCCAAGTTTCTGCAAGTTAAAGAATATGCAATAGTTGCTCCTACTCTTCCGCTACCGATAATTGTAATTTTGTTCATAATATTTCTCCTGTTTATTTTTGCGAACTGTAAAAATTTTTCGTTTGTTTACCGCTTAGTTTATTTTATCACAAATATGAAAAAAATTCAATAAATTTATAAAACGATAAATTAAATAGGCAAATAAATAATTTTTCGATTTTTTTCTCCAATATATCTCATTACAAGAAGTTATAAACTTACTAGCAAGCGTTTACAACTTCGCGCACTTAAAAAAGCAACGTAAAATTGCAAGTTTTTACGCAAATACCGTAAGGCATTAAAGGATTTTGACATTAGACAAAAGATTTACCTGTTATTTGCTTTTTAAATATTATATCACATATATAATATAAAGACAAATTGCTGAAAAACGATATATCGACAAAAATAGCAAAAAACGGATATAATATTTATATACTTTATTATCAAAAAAGATATATCTTAATTATGTAATCCGTTTTTCGTTAAAATCGCCATTTCATTTAATTGAATAAATTTATAATCGCTTTGTTTTCTTTTAAGTATTTTTCCGCTCTTTTATAGTCGGGGCAATACTTTTCCACCATTTGCCAAAATTCTTTTTTATGATTTTTTATTTTTAAATGGCACAGCTCGTGAATTATAACGTAATCCGATACGAATTCGGGACAGCAAATTAAAGCCACGTTAAAATTTAAAGCGCCGTTACCGCAACTACCCCATCTGGTTTTAGCAAAATTAAAAGAAACGCTTTTGTAGTTTTCGCCAAGCTGTATACTTAAACTATTAAGCCTTTTCGTTATAGTTTTTTTCGCCAAATTTTTATAAAAATTTTTAACCGTATTTTTAACGTTTTTCACGTTTTGCGGAACTATAATTTTATTTTCTTCTTTTATCAAATACACGCCTTTAACGCTTGCTTCGGTAAAAATTAAAACGTATTTTTCTCCGCCGACAAGCAAAAAATCCCCTTCCTTAAACGAAAGGGGCGGATATTTTTTTAAAGAATCATTTACCTTTTCTTTTGTTGATAAAATCCATTTTTCTTTTTCGGATATAACGCGTTCTATTTGGCGTTTAGTAACGTATAGGGGACTTTTTACTATTAATTTCCCTTTTTCGTCGAAAGATAAAGTTAAAGTTTTTCTTTTGCTTTTTATAACGGTATAATCAATAATCATTGGCTTATGCTTCCATATCTTCGATTTCTTTCGTTTCCAAAACTTCGCGCTTTAAAGAATACTTATCCCATTTTATAAACTTATAGAACAAATAAGACATTAAGGTAGAAATTCCCCAACCTATCGGCCAAGCGCACCAAATTCCTATGTACTTAAGCGACGTTTCGGATAATAATTTAGCTAATACTACACGCAAAATTAAATCCGTAAAAGTCGTGAACGTAAACCTTTTCATAAGTCCTGCGCCACGCAAAATTCCGTCCGCTACGAATTTTACCGTAATCATTAAATAAAACGGCGCGACTATCAATAAAAAAGTTTTTCCGCTTTTTATCGCTTCCGCCGTAGGATTTTTTAGGAAAATTAAAATAAGATACTTAGGAATAGTAACGTATAAAATTGCTATCGGTATACACAATCCAAGTATTATTTTTAAACCTTCCGTAAAGCCTTTTTTTACCCTATCGTAAAGTTCAGCGCCGATATTTTGCGCCGTATAGTTAGCAATACCGTTGCCAAGCGTCACGAAAGACGTTACTACCAGGTTGTTTAATTTTATACCAGCTCCGTATCCTGCCATAACGCTTGAACCGAAACCGTTTATTACCCTTTGAATAATTAAATTTCCTATCGAAATAAAACTTTGCTGTAAAATACTGGGAATTGCAATAATCGCAACCGACTTAAATTCTTTCCAAGAAAATATTTTTATTTTTCCTTCAACTTTAATTTTTTTAAGTCTGAAAATTACGAAAATAACCGCTAATATACAACTTACACCTTGACAAATAAACGTCGCCCACGCAACGCCGGATACGCCCATTTTGAATACTGCAACGAACAAAATATCCATTCCGATATTGCTAAGCGAAGATATCGCAAGGAAAATAAAAGGCGTTTTACTATCTCCTAACGCAGAGAAAATTCCCGTTGAAATATTGTAAAAAAACACGAACGGAAGTCCGTAAATGTAAATATCCAAATATAGTTTAGAATCTTCAAAAACGTTCTCGGGGGTATCGATAATACGTAGCAATTTATCGCAAAATCCTATACCCAAAAGCATTAAAATTCCGCACAAAACGCAACCGCTTATTAAAGAAGTGTATACCGCGCTTTTCATTTTGGAATGTTTTTTCGCCCCGAACAACTGCGAAACGATAACCGAACACCCTATATTGCACCCAAACGCAAACGCTATAAAAATTAAAGTTATCTCGTAACTGTTACTAACAGATGCCATTGCGTTTTCTGAAATAAATTTTCCCGCAACGAAACTATCCGCCATATTGTATAATTGTTGAAATATTATGCTTCCTAACAACGGTAAACAAAATTTAAATAAAACCGTAAACGGTTTTCCCACCGTTAAATCTTTATTCATTAGTATCTCCTTGATTCATAGAATAATATATACTAAAATAAAAATCAAACAAAAAACAATTAAAATAAAAAAAAGCTTTTCAATTTAAAAAAATTAAAAAGCTTTTTAATTATTGGTGAATTATACTTTTAAGTGCAACAGTTAGAATCAAAAAAATAAGTTCATATAAATCTATGGTATAATAGTTTTAACGACAAAACAAAAACCAAGGAGAAATATATGAACTATCACCATTTTACCATAGAAGAACGCAGTTGTCTACGAGAATACTATGTAAAAGGAAAAAGTTATAGAGAAATTGCGAGATTGTTAGGGAGAAACGTAAGTAGTGTATCAAGGGAATTGAAACGAAACTGTACGTTTTATCGTGATATACCAAGATATTACCCACATACAGCCCAAAAAAAGAGTAACTTGCGAAACAGCTACCGTCATCGCGGAATGTTCTGGAGTCAAGAAGTATTGAATTACATAGACGAAAAACTGTCATTAACATGGTCACCGGAACAAATAGCATATACGCCTTGCGAATTAAAAATGCCGTCGTTTAAAACCATATATCGTTGGATAGACGAAAGATACTTGAAGTCTACGCTAAAAAATTTAAGAAGAAAAGGGAAAACACGGAAAAGATTAGGAAACGGCGGAAGATTTACTACGGGCAAATCCATACGAAAAAGAGATAAAAGCGTATATACAAGAAAAGAATTCGGACATTGGGAAGCGGATACGGTAGTAAGCGGACAAGGGAAAACAAAGGCTTGTTTTGCAACGTTGGCAGAAAGGAAAACGAGATATTACATAGCGATAAAGATGCCGAACAGAAACGGGGAAACAATGGCAAACGCAGTAATAAAAGCATTATCGGTATTACCGAAAGGGGCGGTAAAGACGATTACTTGCGACCGTGGAAGCGAGTTTGCAGGTTGGAGAAAGATAGAAAAAGAATTACATTGTAATATGTATTTTGCCGATCCGTACTGCGCATGGCAAAAAGGGACAAACGAAAACTTGAATGGGTTGTTAAGAGAGTTTTACCCCAAAGGTCACAATCTTGAGAGAGTTTCCGAAAAAACGTTAAAAAAGAATCTGGCGTTAATTAACGCCAGACCCAAAAAAGTTTTACACTACCAAAAACCTATAGATTTATTTAACTTTTTTCTCTCTAAGTGTTGCACTTAGTTTGACAATTCATTTTATTAAGTACATAATAAAGAATATTTTTTTATATTTTATTCATAGTTTTTTTTATTTATTCGCTTAGTTTTACAACTAAAACGCCGTCTATTATTTTAATGCAATTTCTAGAAGGGAAACAACTTAATCCGTCTATATCGTTTATCCGGTCAGCCGTTAAGACAAAATCTTCGCTAACGTATGAATAATTTTTATCAAAGAAAAAGTTTAAATACGAGACAAGGAATTCAGGAATAGGTTCATCAAACTTATCCGTTTTACCATAAAAATAAATCTTTGAAGAATTATCCACATTCTCATCTTCCATTATTTGTATTAGTCTTCCTGACATAGAAAGCCGTTTTTGACTAATAACATAATTCTTAGTACTTTGTACGTTAGCATAAGAAATACCATTAAATATTATTCCTATGCTTAAAAGAGATAATAAGCAAAGTTTTAAGCTTTTTATAAAAGTATTTTTTTTCTTTAATAAAATAACAAAGATAATAATTACGCTTAAAGTTATTTGATATATAAAAGTTTTTATTGCCTGATTTCCTCTATATTTTATAAAATAAAGCGCAATTACTATCAAACTTATAAAAGCACCAATTCCAAGACTTATAAATAAATCGGTTTTTTCATATTTTTCTTTGTTTGAAGAATCATTTAAAACTTTAACTAATACAAAAGGTATGGAAATTGCCAAATAATCCTGCAAATATAAGTTTGGAACACCAAGTCCGTTTGTAACAACGCAAATGCAGGCAAAAGCAAAAGGTAATATTGCTAATACTCCTAAAACTAAAATAATTCTTACTTTATCTATTTTTTTTATCTTAAAAATACGAATAAGATATATAAAAGTATAATACAAAGAGATTAT
>CAJMEI010000005.1 GCA_905212395.1 uncultured Christensenella sp.
TATATAGGGGAAAAAAAACTAAAAAACGACTTATTCTGCTAAACCCGCTGTTTAATAGGTCTTTTCTTTTTTTCCTAAATCGGTTTACTTTTTACAAAAACGGTCTGGCATAAAAATTCAAATAATATTACCTATAAGGTGAAAATTTAAAAAAGCGGTTAAACCTTTTAGATTAAATCCGTTTTTGTTTGCGTTTATTACACGGTTACTCCCTACTGCTTTTACATAAAAATTTTAGTATTAAGTAGGGCTATATGTCGATAAAACGATATTTTAAACAAAACGGACACGATAAAAATCGTTTCTGTATGTTAAAAAAATTACAAAAAATTTTAAAAACATAACCGCATGCCGATTTTTGTCGACACGCGTTGTAAACTATTAAAACTATAATATTTTTACGATAGTATTTTAATAGCTATATAACTATGCAATATCGTCTAATATTAAAATTCCTTGTAAACTGAGTTTGTTGTTATTTTTTTCAATAAAAAAACATACCGACAAAAAATCGGTATGCTTTATTTTAAATAATTATTAGTCAACCAAAGCAATAATTGCTTTTAAAGCCGCGTCGCCTTTTCTTTCGCCTAAAAGGTAAATTCTAGAATATCCACCCTTGTTTCCTAACCTTTCAGCTCTTTCAGCGTATTTAGGAGCAAGTTCGTTGAATATCTTTTCTACTAAAGGATGATTAACGTCTTTCGTTCTAGCTTTATAAGCGGACTTGGATTCTTTGTCGCCTTTCTTTTCTTGAATGTCAAAAATCATTCCCATGATTTTTCTTCTTGCGCAAAGTTTTTTGCTTCCGTCTTTTATAACTTTTTTAGTAACTTCCTTAGTAGTTCCCTTTTTCTCGTCGTCAACGACCGTAACTTTCTTTTCGGTTTCGATAATATCTTCGTAAGTGTTTATCGCAAGCGTTAAAATCTTATCAACGTAGGATTTTAATTGTTTTGCTCTAGCCTGCGTGGTTTCAATTTTTCCGTTCCAAAGTAAATCGGAAGCCTGATTTCTCAAAACACTTTTTCTTTGTTTCGACGTAAAACCTAATTTTCCCGGCATTGTTTATTCCTCCTGTTCTTTTAACGATAAACCGTAAGAACTTAACTTGTAAATAACTTCGTCAAGCGACTTCTTTCCAAGATTTCTTACCTTTAACATATCGTCTTCGGTCTTTTTTGTTAAATCTTCAATAGTGTGAATGTTTGCTCTTTTAAGGCAATGATACGAACGAATCGAAAGGTCCATTTCTTCAATAGGCTTTTCAAGAATCTTCGGTAACGGGTCTTCCGCAGCTTCTACCAAAATGTTGGTATTGCCGAATTCCGACAATACTACGAACATACCGATATGTTCTTGTATTATTCTTGCGGCTAAGCTTACGATAGCTCTTCCCGATACCGTTCCGTTCGTCCATACTTCTAAAACTAACTTGTCGTAATCTACGTTTTGTCCTACTCTCGTATTTTCAACGTTGTAGCTTACTTTTTTAACGGGCGTATATATAGAATCCGTAGCTATATATCCGATTTCTCCCGTTTTGTTGTAAGACGCGCTTTTATATCCCCTATCTCTTCCGATTGTAATATCCATGTCGATAACTCCGTTATCGCTTAAATTGCATATTACTTTGTCGGGGTTGAGATATTTTATTTCGGCGTCGGCTTCTAAATCCCCTGCCGTAACGGGGCCTGCGCCCGTTTTAAATAAACGAACGGTCTTTTTAAAAGACGTATCCGTCGTAGTCGTAGAAATAGCAAGTTCCTTTAAGTTAAGGATTATTTCGGTTATGTCTTCCTTAACGCCGGGTAAAGTCGAAAATTCGTGCTTTACGTCGCCTTGATTAAATTTTATCCCCTGAACTGCCGCTCCCGGTAAAGAAGAAAGCAAAGTTCTTCTTAAACAGTTTCCGAGCGTTAGTCCGTAACCTTTTTCAAGGGGTTCGACAACTATTTTAGCATAATCCCTGCTTTCGTTTTCCTCAACAGTGATTTTTGGCTTTTCCATTTCCATCATAGAAATTTTACCTCCCAGATATTTTTTAACAGAGCTTATTACTTAGAATACAACTCGACGATCATATGCTCTGCGATCTGTGAATCGATATCCTCTCTCGTAGGTAATGCGATAACTTTTCCCTTTAAAGTTTCATTGTCAAATTCAACCCATTTAGGCATAGTTCCGCTTTTTGCGGTTTGCTTTAATTGAGTAAAATACTTGTTGTCTTTTTTGTTTTCTTTAACGGCAATTTCGTCGCCTAATTTTACTTCGTAAGAAGCAATGTCAACGGCTTTTCCGTTTACCGTGAAATGAGCGTGCGTAACGAATTGTCTTGCTTGCGAACGAGAAGAAGCAATACCCATTCTGAAAATTACGTTATCGAGTCTTCTTTCGAGTAAAGATAACATGTTTTCACCGGTAATTCCTTTCATTCTGTCGGCTCTTTCATAATATTCTCTAAATTGTCCTTCTAATACTCCGTAAATTCTCTTGGTTTTTTGTTTTTCACGAAGCTGTAATCCGTATTCGGAAACTTTCTTTCTTCCTGCGCCGTGTTGTCCGGGAGCAACGGGTCTTTTTGCAAAAGGACAGTTGTTTTTATAACATTTATCACCCTTTAAAAAGAGTTTCATTCCTTCACGTCTGCATAATCTGCATTTTGCGTCTGTATATTTAGCCATTTTTCATTCCTCCATTAAACTCTACGACGTTTAGGCGGACGGCATCCGTTGTGAGCGATAGGCGATACGTCTTGAATTAGCGTTACCGCTACTCCGCATACTCCTAATACTCTTACTGCCGATTCTCTACCTTGTCCGGGTCCTTTAACGTACACTTCTGCGCTTCTTAAACCGTGTTCCATTGCTTCTCTTACTGCTTTTTCACAAGCTTGTTGAGCTGCAAACGGAGTAGATTTACGCGAACCTTTATATCCTAAGCTTCCTGCACTACAATGCGATATAGTATTTCCGTTCATATCCGTTACGGTTATGATGGTGTTGTTGAAAGAAGATTGAATGTGTACTTGCCCTTTATCTATTTTCTTTAATTCTTTACGTTTTTTAGAAACGGTTTTAGTAGCCATTTTTATCCTCCATTATCTTGTAGCCGTCTTTTTCTTTGCAACGGTACGCTTAGGTCCTTTTCTCGTACGAGCATTTCTCTTAGAGCTTTGGCCTCTTACGGGAAGTCCTTTTCTGTGTCTTAATCCACGATAGCAACCTATTTCCATAAGTCTTTTTATGTTAAGGTTGACTTCGGATTTTAATTCACCTTCTACGCGAAGATGTTTATCTATATATTCTCTTAACTTAGAAACGTCTTGTTCGGTTAAATCCTTAACTCTCGTGTCGGGATTAACGCCCGTTTCAGCTAAAATCTTTTTAGCCGTAGCTAAACCAATTCCATAAATGTAGGTGATACCAATTTCTACTCTTTTTTCTCTTGGTAAATCTACACCGGCAATACGAGCCATTTTGTTACCTCCGAAATTTTTCTTTTTTGTTTTTTATATATTGTCCGCTTTTTATGTTTGGAATGTTAAAAGCGGTTGTTTTCTATTAGCCTTGTTTTTGTTTGTGGCTCTTGCTCTTTGAACAAATTACCATAACTTTGCCTTCTCTTTTAATTACCCTACATTTATCGCACATAGGTTTTACCGATGGTCTTACTTTCATCTTTATATCCTCCGATTAGTTTTTTTATGTGTCAGGTCTTACTACGCCAAATAATTCTACCTTTTGTAAAATCATACGGACTCATCTCGATTTTTACGGTGTCCCCGGGAATTATTTTTATAAAATTCATTCTGAGTTTTCCCGATATATAAGCCGTTACTAAATGTCCGTTTGAAAGTTTTACTTTAAACGTCGCGTTCGGTAACGCTTCTTCTATGACGCCTTCCGCCTCTATTACATCGTTCTTTGACAAACTAACACCCTCCGTTTATTTTCTTTTAAAAGTAATTTTTACTTTTTATTACAAAGTTAAAATTTCTACGCCGTCGTCTTTGATTAGCAACGTGTTTTCGTAATGCGCAGACGGTTTTCCGTCCTTAGTTACGCATTTCCATCCGTCGATAATCACGTCGTAAGTACCCATATTTACCATAGGCTCAACGGCTATCGTCATTCCGCTTCTCAGTCTTATTCCCGTCCCTTTATGTCCGTAATTCGGTACTGACGGGTCTTCGTGTAGGTGCCTGCCTACTCCGTGTCCGACCATATCCCTTACGACCGAAAATCCGTTCGCTTCGACGTAAGTTTGAATTTGATAACCTATATCGCCCAACGCGCTTCCCGCAGAAATTCCTTCTAATCCCTTGAAAAAGCTTTGTTTGGTAACTTCTATCAGTCTTTTCTTTTCGTCGCTTATCTTACCTACGTAAACGCTTCTTGCGGCGTCCCCGTTAAATCCGTTATAATAAGCTCCTACGTCAAGACTGACTATCTCGCCTTCTTTAATTACTCTGTCCGAAGGTATTCCGTGTACGACTTGCTCGTCTATAGAAATACATACCGAACCGGGAAATCCGCCGTAACCTAAAAAGGCAGGTCTTGCTCCGCAACGCGTAATATATTCAAATGCAATAGCATCTAATTCTTTGGTTGTCATTCCAACCTGAATTCTGTCTTCAAGCAGTTCTAAAACGTCTCTCGTAATTTTACAAGCGTCTTTCATCTGCTCGATTTCTTTTACACTTTTAATCTTAATCATTTTATCGCTTGTTTTATACGCTCTTCAATTTCTTTAATACTGCCGTCCGCGTTTACGTTTACCAAAACGCCTTTTTTAGCATAATAGTCGATAAGCGGTTTCGTTTGCGCGACATATACCGCCATACGCTCCGTTACCTGACTTATATGGTCGTCCGAACGCTGTATTAAATTACTGTTACATTCGTCGCAAACGGTTTTTCCGTTTAAAAAGTCCACGTGAAAACTTTTACCGCATTGCGGACAAACTCTTCTGCCCGTAAGTCTTGCGATTAATTTTTCTTGCGGAACGTCCAAATTTATGCAATAGTCTATATTATCTATTTCGGATAACTTTTCCGCTTGGAAAAGATTTCTAGGAAAACCGTCTAAAAGATAACCGTTTTTACAATCGTCTTCCGCTAAACGAAGCCTTACTATTTCGCACGTAACTTCGTCGGGAACAAGGTCGCCTTTATCTATGTAGCTTTTGGCAACCTTGCCGATTTCAGTTTGTTCTTTTATGTTTTTTCTGAAAATATCTCCGGTAGATATATGAACTATGTTAAATCTTTTGGAAATACCGTCTGCCTGCGTTCCCTTTCCTGCTCCGGGAGCGCCAAGCAATACAATTTTCATTTTACTTTAAAAATCCCTTATAATTTTTCATCATAATCTGCGATTCTAACGCCGTATTAAATTCTAGGGCGACGCTGACTACGATTAACATTCCCGTTGCCGAGAAAACAGACGATTTGGTCGGGTCTATATATCTAAACAAGATAGCGGGAACTAAAGCCATAAACGCAAGGAATATCGCCCCGAAAAGCGTAATTCTCTTGTTTATTTTTCCTAAATAGTCGCTAGTTGCTTTACCCGGTCTGATTCCTTGTATAAATCCGCCGTTTTGTTGAATGGATTTACTTACGTCTTCGGGATTGAATTGAATTTGCGAATAGAAGAATGCAAAGAAGAATATTAGTAAGCAAAGTACTATCATATATACCCAAGATTGCGTTCCCATCCACTTTTGCCACCATCTTAAAACTTTATTGTTTTCCGACATAAACATCGTGAAAATAAGTTCGGGGAAAGATACAATCGAAAAAGCAAATATCAAAGGCATAACGCCGTTTGCGTTTACTTTCATAGGAATTTCGGTGGACTGTCCGCCCATCATCTTTCTTCCTTTAACTTGTTTGGCATACTGAACTTTTACTTTCCTTTCTGCGTTTTCTACGCATACTATTAAAGCAAATATTACAATTATTGCAATAATATAGGCAAACAATCTCCAAAAACTCTTCATTCCTGCATCTCCGCCTGCGCCTATTCCGCGAATCATATCTATAAAATAGATTCCTGCGGTTGCTAGGATACCTGCAAAGATTAACATAGAAATTCCGTTGCTTACGCCGTAATCGGTTATTCTTTCACCTATCCAAACGGTTACTAACGCGCCGGACGTGTAGAATATTACCGTAAGCGTATACGCAAGCCATTTTTGTCCGCCTAATAAACTCGTTAGCGAAGAAGCTTCTCCGTCAACCGTTAAAGCGTCTTTTCCGTAATTTAATAAAATTCCGATTGATTGAATAACGGCAAGCAAAACCGCAACGTATCTCGTAAGATTGTTTATTTTTTTCCTACCGCTTTCCCCTTCCTTGCTTAGTCTTTCAAGTCTAGGAATTGCAACGGTCAGAAGTTGAATAATAATCGACGAGTTGATGTACGGTCCTATACCCATTGCAAGCCAAGTTCCGTTGGATAATGCTCCACCGGTCATCATACTCATTATGCCTAAATAAGTTACGTTGTTTAGCGTTTCGCTATTGATTATCCCACCGCCTACTCCCGGTACGGGAATATAACAACCTATTCTGTAAATAATCATAAAGACTACCGTTAGTAATATCTTTATTCTTATTTCTTTTATCTTAAAGGCACGTTTTAACGTTTCCCACATTTTGTTTCCTCCGCTTTACGATAAAATCAGATTTCTTCGGCTTTTCCGCCTGCTTTTTCTATTGCTTCTTTTGCGGAAGCGGAAAATTTATCGGCTTTAACCGTAAGCGCTACGCTTAATTCTCCATCTCCTAATATTTTAAGACCGACAGCGTTCTTTATTTCTTTTACTAAACCCATTTCGTAAAGGTAATCGTAATCTACTACCGTGTCAGCAGGAATAGAAGCTAAACGGGATACGTTTACTACTGCGTAAACTTTCTTAAAATGGTTGTTAAATCCTCTTTTAGGAATTCTTCTGGTTAAAGGCATTTGTCCGCCTTCAAATCCCGGTCTTACTCCGCCACCGCTACGAGCCCATTGTCCTTTATGTCCCTTACCGCTGGTTTTTCCTAATCCCGAGCCGATTCCTCTACCCAATCTTTTGGCTTTTACTACTGCGCCTTCTGCGGGTTTTAACGTATCTATTCTCATTTTATTACCGCCTTAAATCTTTTCTACTTTTACGAGATGATTTACTTTCGCAATCATTCCGTTTAAACTGTCGCTAACAGTAAATTCTTTGGATTGACCGATTTTTTTAAGTCCCAAAGCTTCTATCGTAGCTTTTTGGTTTTTTAAGCTGGATATCGTGCTTTTTACTAACGTAATTCTTACTTTTTCCATTTTCACACGCTCCTTAACCTAAAATTTCTTCTACGGTCTTTCCACGAAGACTTGCTATCATTTGCGCGTCTCTTAATTGAGCTAATCCGTCAATAGCGGCTTTAACCATATTGATGGGGTTATTAGTTCCGTGAGATTTCGTTCTGATGTTCTTAATTCCCGCGCATTCCATTATGATACGAACGGGACCGCCCGCGATAACTCCCGTACCTTCTTCGGCAGGCATCATTAAAATGCTTCCTTTTCCGAATTTTCCGAGTATTTCGTGAGGAATAGTCGTTCCTACCATAGCTACTTTTATCAAAGACTTCTTAGCTTGCGCCGAAGCTTTTTCGATAGCTTCCGGAACTTCGTTAGCTTTTCCAGTTCCGTATCCGACTCTGCCGTTTTCGTCGCCAACGACTACTAACGCCGAGAAACGCATTTTTCTACCGCCTTTTACAACCTTCGTAATACGGTTTACCGCAACGAGTTTTTTAGTAAATGGATCTCTTTCTTCCTGTCTTCTTGCAGGTCTATTGTTTTCTCTTGCCATTTTTCCCTCCCTTAAAACTCTAATCCGGCTTCTCTTGCACCGTCTGCGAGCGATTGTACTCTTCCGGTATATAAATATCCGCCTCTATCGAATACAACGTTCTTAATTCCCAAAGCCAAAGCTTTTTCGGCAACTTTCGCGCCTACTACTTTAGCTTGTTCTTTTTTCGTTTTGCCTTCTATTTCGCCCTTGATTTCTTTTTCAAGAGTTGAACAAGCGCAAAGCGTAACTCCCTTTACGTCGTCTATTACTTGCGCGTAAATGTTAGTTAAACTTCTGTATACGCTTAATCTCGGACATTCGGCAGTTCCCGAAATATTTTTTCTGACTCTTACGTGTCTTCTGAGTCTTTCATTATTTTTATCTATTTTTGATATCATAATTTACTCCTTACTTACCTGCCGTCTTTCCTTCCTTACGTTCGATTACTTCATCTTTATATTTGATTCCGTATCCGTGGTAAGGTTCGGGTTTACGAATAACTCTGATAGAAGAAGCTACTTGTCCTACCAAAACTTTATCTATTCCCTTTACGGAAATTTCGGTTTGGCTAGTTGCGGTAAGCTTAATTCCGTCAATAGCTTTTACTTCTACGGGGTGAGAAAATCCTACGTTTAACGTAAGGCCTGCTCCGTTTTGAGCCACTTTCCAACCTACTCCGTTTACGGTAAGTACTTTTTCGTATCCCTTAGTTACTCCTTCAACCATATTGTCAAGAAGAACTCTGTATAATCCGTGTTTGCTTCTGGTTTCTTTTTCGTCGTTGGCTCTTACAACGTGCGCTACGTTTCCTTCGACTTTAACGTCGATATCTCCCGTAATTTGTTGGGTTAAAGTTCCTAAAGGTCCCTTTACCGTTAAAACTTTAGCGTCGTTTAATTCAACCGTTACTCCTGCCGGTATGGTTACCGGAGCTCTACCTATTCTCGACATAGCTACCTCCTACCATACGTAAGCAAGAACTTCTCCGCCGTGACGGCTCTTTCTTGCTTCTCTATCAGTCATAACGCCCTTGGGTGTAGAGATAATCGCTACGCCAAGTCCGCCTAAAACTTTGGGCAATTCGTCGCAGGTTGCGTAAACTCTTAATCCGGGTTTAGATACTCTCTTAATTCCCGTAATTACTCTTTCGCCTTTCGCGCCGTATTTTAAAGAAATTACTAATTTCTTTTCTACGCCTTCGCCTTCGATTTTATATTCGTTGATATATCCTTCGCTTACCAAAATCTTCGCGATTTCTTCTTTCATTTTAGAAGCGGGCATTTCTACGCCGTCGTGCTTTGCCACGATTGCGTTTCTAATGCGGGTAAGCATATCTGCTATTGGATCTGTCATTGTTTTTTCCTCCTATTACCAGCTTGCTTTCTTTACGCCGGGGATTTCTCCCTTATAAGCAAGATTTCTGAAACAAATACGGCAAATTCCGTATTTACGAAGTACAGAGTGAGGTCTTCCGCAAATAGAACATCTCGTATAAGCTCTAGTCTTATACTTAGGCGTCTTTTGTTGCTTATTTATCATAGATTTTTTAGCCATATACTTCTCTCCTTATGCTTTGAAAGGCATTCCGAGCGCCTTTAAAAGTTCTCTTGCTTCTTCGTCCGTATTAGCGGTGGTTACGATGCAAATATCAAATCCTCTGATTTTTTCTACTTGGTCGTATTGAATTTCAGGGAATATAAGTTGTTCTTTTACGCCCATTGCGTAATTTCCTCTTCCGTCGAAACTCTTAGTGGATACTCCCCTAAAATCTCTTACTCTCGGAAGCGCGATGGATACGAGTTTATCGAAAAATTCGTACATTCTGTCGCCTCTTAAATCAACTTTGATACCTACGTTCATTCCTTCTCTTACTTTAAAGCTTGCTACCGATTTTTTAGCTTTCGTTAAAACGGGTTTTTGTCCCGCAATCATAGCGAGTTCTTGTTGAACGAGTTGTACGCTTTTAGCGTTGTCCTTTTGGTCGCCTAATCCGCCGTTGATGGTGATTTTTACGAGTTTAGGAACTTGATTTACGTTCTTATAGCCAAACTTTTTTACGAGGTAGGGAACTACTTCTTTAACGTAGTTTTCTCTAACTCTGTTTACGTATTTTGATTCGGTTGCAGTTTCCTTAGCAACCTGAGTCTTTTTAGTAGCCATTTATTAATTTTCCTCCAATTACTTTAACCTTCGACTTTGGTAGTCTTTCTGGTTCTCTTTGGCTTTTCTGCGCCGTCGGTAGTTTCAGCTTTTTTAGTAGTCTTTTTAGCGGGCTTTTCTTCAGCTTTATCGGTTGCTTCCGCTTTCTTCGTCGTTTTTCTGGTAGTAGTCTTTTTAGCAGGTTTTTCTTCTGCTTTTTTAGCCTCTACGTCTAAAGACGCTCCGCATTTACGGCATACTCTTGTCTTTTTGCCGTCAACGATTTTGTAAGCTACTCTCGTTGCTTTTTTACAAGCGGAACATACTATTTCAACGTTACTTGCGTCTATTGCTCCTACTTGTTCTACTATTGCGCTTTGTTCCTGCGTGGAACGAGCTTTTTTATGCTTTTTTTGTACGTTTACTCCCTCTACGAGAACTTTATTTTCTGCGGGCATTGCGGTTAAAACTTTTCCCGTTTTTCCTGCGTCTTTTCCCGTTAAGATTAAAACAACGTCATTCTTTTTGATTTTCATATTCTCTCTCCTTACAGTACCTCGGGAGCAAGAGATATGATTCTCATATAGTCTTTCTCACGAAGTTCTCTTGCAACAGGCCCGAAAATACGAGTTCCTCTGGGCTGTTTTTGGGTGTCGATTATAACTGCTGCGTTATCGTCGAATTTAATGTGCGTACCGTCGGGTCTTCTGAGTCCGCTAACGCTTCTTACGATAACCGCTCTTACGACATCGCCTTTCTTTACTGCTCCGCCGGGCGTTGCAGTCTTTACGCTTGCGATAATAACGTCTCCGATATTACCGAATTTTCTGAAAGAGCCTCCGAGTACTTTTATACACATAATTTCTTTCGCGCCACTGTTGTCGGCTACGTTTAATCTCGTCTGTGCTTGTATCATCTTCTCCTCCTTACTTAGCCTTTTCGATTATTTCGGCAACTCTCCAATGTTTATCCTTGCTGAGTTTTCTGGTTTCAACGATTCTTACTTTATCGCCAACTCCGCATGCGTTTTCTTCATCGTGAGCTTTTACTCTCTTTGTAGTCGTTATCGTCTTTTTGTATAAAGGGTGTTTTGCTTTCTCTTCGATTGCTACTACTACCGTTTTATCCATTTTATCGGAATATACAAGACCGACTCTTTCTTTTCTTAAATTTCTTTCCATGTTTAAGTTCCTCTCTTTTAAGCCTTCGCCTTGATTTCTCTTTCTCTTATCTCGGTTTTGATTCTTGCGATATCTTTTCTTACCAAAGATAAAGTTAAAGGATTTTCAAGTTGTCCGGTTGCATGACGGAAGCGGAGGTTAAACAACTCTTCTTTCAAGCTATCAAGCTTGCTTAACAATTCATTATTCGTCATTTCACGAATCTCTTTAGCTTTCATTAACCCTCAACTCCTTCTTGAACTTCTTTCTTAATTATTTTACATTTAACGGGAAGTTTGTGAGATGCAAGTCTCATAGCTTCTCTTGCGTCAGCTTCCGAAACCCCTGCGATTTCAAACATAACTCTACCCGGTTTTACTACTGCTACCCAGTATTCTACTCCGCCTTTTCCGCTACCCATTCTTACTTCTGCGGGTTTTTTGGTTATAGGCTTGTGGGGGAATATGTCTATCCAAACTTGTCCTCCACGCTTAATAAATCTCGTCATTGCGATACGCGCCGCTTCTATTTGGTTAGCAGTTACCCATCCGCAAGTTTCCGCAACTAATCCGTATTCTCCGTAAGCGACAGTATTACCTTTATTAGCTCTACCCGTCATTCTTCCGCGGTGTTGCATTCTTCTTTTTACTCTTTTAGGCATTAACATATTAAGCTTGTTCTCCTTCAGTCTTTACGACTCCGCCAAGTACTTCTCCTTTGTATACCCAAACTTTAATTCCAATTATACCAAACGTGGTTAAAGCTTCTGCAAATCCGTATTCGATATCCGCTCTTAAAGTCTGCAAAGGAATAGAACCTTCGTGATATTGTTCGGAACGAGCGATTTCTGCTCCGTCCAATCTTCCGCTTACCATAACTTTAACACCCTTTACACCTAATCTCATAGCTTTGGAGATTGCTTGTTTCATAGTTCTTCTGAAAGAAGCTCTTTTTTCAAGTTGTCCCGCTATGGATTCTGCTATAAGTTGAGCGTCGCAGTCAGGTTTTTTAACTTCCATTATATTGATTGCAACGTGTTTATTCTTAACGATTTTCGCAAGAGATTTTTTCATCTCTTCTATTTCCGCGCCTTGTTTTCCGATTAAAACGCCGGGTTTTGCGGTATAAATACTTACCGAAACTCTGTTAGCCGCTCTTTCGATTGTGATTTTGCTTATCGCGGATACGAAATATTTTTTCTTTAAGAATTTTCTTATTTCATAGTCTTCTTTAAGTAATTTGGAAAAATCTTTTTTGTCTGCGTACCATTGCGTATCCCAGCTCTTAATTACTCCGACTCTTAAACCGTGTGGATTAACTTTTTGTCCCATAATTCCTCCTTACTTAACGTCAAGAACAGCCGTTATGTGGCAAGTTCTCTTTAAAATTCTGTAACCTCTACCTTTGCTCATGGGTTGCATTCTCTTTAAAGAAGGACCCATATCAGCGTAACATTCAGCTACTTTAAGGTCGGCTACGTTCATGCCTAAATTGTGTTCCGCGTTTGCTGCAGCGCTTAAAATTACCTTTTTAACGGGTAAAGCGCCTGCTTTGGAACAGTTGTCCAAAATAGCAACTGCGGTTTTAACGTCTTGTCCTCTTACTAAATCGAGAACTACTCTTACTTTAAAAGGAGAAATTCTGACGTGTTTAGCGCATGCTCTTGCTCTATTATCTTTCTTTTCCTCAATTCTTTGAGTTTTTTTCTTCATATTACCAGCCATCGTAATTTCCTCCTTACTTTGCACCGGTTGTCTTTGCGCCTGCATGTCCTTTAAACGTTCTCGTGGGCGCAAATTCACCAAGTTTACAACCTACCATATCTTCCGTAATGTATACCGATACGTGTTTTCTTCCGTCGTAAACTGCTATCGTATGTCCAACCATATCGGGGAATATCGTCGATGATCTGGACCAAGTCTTTAAAAGAGTTTTCTTGTTTTCAGCGTTTAACGCTTCTACTCTTTTAAGTAGTCTTGCTTCAACGTAAGGTCCTTTTTTAACACTTCTACTCATATTTTTCCTCCAAATTAGTTGACTCTCTTGATAATAAATTTATCAGTCTTATTCTTTTTCTTTCTCGTCTTATATCCGAGAGCAGGTTTACCCCAAGGCGTAACGGGTCCGCTTCTTCCGACGGGCGCTTTACCTTCACCACCACCGTGCGGGTGATCGCAGGGGTTCATTACCGAACCTCTTACGGTAGGTCTTATACCCATATGTCTCTTCTTTCCCGCTTTTCCGATAGAAATAATTTCGTGTTCGCCGTTTCCTACCGTTCCGATAGTAGCTTTACAAGAAACCATAACGTATCTCATTTCTCCGCTGGGAAGTTTTATCGTAGCTAAATTACCTTCTTTAGCCATAAGTTGCGCGCCAAGTCCCGCGCTTCTTACCAATTGCGCGCCTTTTCCGGGTTGCAATTCGATATTGTGTACGTTAGTACCTACGGGAATATCTTCTAATTTTAAACAGTTACCTGCTTTTATATCCGCGTTCTTTCCGCTTAAAATCGTATCTCCTACGTTTAATCCTACGGGAGCTAAAATGTATCTCTTTTCTCCGTCAGCGTAAACGATTAACGCAATGTTTGCGGTTCTGTTGGGGTCGTATTCTATCGTCTTAACAGTTGCGGGAATTCCGTCTTTATCTCTCTTAAAGTCGATTATACGATATTTTCTCTTGTTTCCACCGCCTTGATGTCTTACGGTGATTTTACCTTGAGCGTTTCTTCCCGCTTTGTGTCTTTGGTCTTCAAGTAAGGACCTTTCGGGAGTCGTACTCGTTATTTCTTCGAACGTGCTTACTGTCATTTGACGACGCGCGTTGGAAGTAGGTTTATATCTCTTAATACCCATTGTATTTATCCTCCACTATTAAGACAACGAATCGAAGAATTCGATGCTCTTGCTGTCTTTTTTAAGCTGTACGATAGCTTTTTTGTAGTCGGAAGTGTAACCTTCGCTTCTTCCCATTCTTTTAAGCTTACCGTGGCAATTTACCGTGTTGACGCTGTCAACCTTTACTCCGAAAATGCTTTCGATTGCAAGACGAATTTCAGTTTTGTTTGCGTCTTTAGCTACTTCAAAAGTGTATCTTTTGTTTTCGATTCCGGCATAACTTTTTTCCGAAAGAATCGGTCTTATGATTATATCTCTTTCTCTCATATTATTCTCCATAGACCTCCTCTAAACTTTTTACGGTCATTACGTCTAAAACGATTGCTTTGTTTTTAACGATGTCATAAGTGTTGAGTTGAGCTTTATCCATCGTGCTTACTTTGGGAAGATTTGCCGAAGCTCTTCTTACTAAGTCGTTAGCTTCTCCCATAACCATAAGTACGCTCTTGTCAAACTTCATAGCTTCGATAAAAGCTTTCATTTCTTTCGTTTTTCCGCTTTCTACGACGAATTTATCTACTACGAAAAGTTCTCCGTCCGCAATTTTTTTGCTTAATGCCGAAAACATTGCCGTTCTTCTCGCAACGATGTTCATCTTTTTAGAGAAATCTCTGCTCTTGGGAGCAAATACTACGCCACCCTTAGTCCATTGGGGAGCTCTAGTACTTCCTTGACGAGCGTTACCCGTTCCCTTTTGCCTCCAAGGTTTCTTACCTCCTCCGCGTACTTCGCTTCTGGTAAGAGTGCTTTTCGTTCCCTGTCTGTCGTTTGCCAAACGGGTTACTACTGCTTGATGAATTAACGGTTCGTTATATCCTATTTCAAATAATTCGGACAATTCCATAGAACCGGTTTCTTGTCCTTTCATATTATATATCTTAATACTTGGCATAGCTTTTCTCCTTATTTAACGCTCTCGCAAACGGTAATTATTCCGCCCTTTGCGCCGGGGATTGCGCCTTTTATCAAGAGAAGGTTTCTTTCTTGGTCAACCTTTACTACTTCGAGATTTTGAACGGTTACTCTTTCAACACCGTATTGTCCCGGCATGTGTTTGTTTTTGAAAACTCTTGAAGGACTGGAATTCGCGCCCATAGAACCGACTTCTCTGTGTACGGGGCCTACGCCGTGCGTTTCTTTAAGTCTTTGATTGTTCCATCTTTTAATTACGCCCGTAAATCCGTGTCCTTTACTCGTACCTACAACGTCAACGTGGTCGCCGGTTGCGAATACGTCGCAAGTTACGTTTTTACCGACTTCGTAGCCTTCCAAAGAATCAACTCTGAATTCTTTTAAAACTTTGTGAGGAGCTACTCCCGCTTTCTTAAATTGTCCGAGTTCGGGCTTGTTAAGCTCTTTTTCGGAAACTTCGCCAAATCCGAGTTTTACTGCGGTGTATCCGTCGCTGTCAACAGTCTTTAATTGAACAACGGGACAAGGTCCGACTAAAACTACGGTTACCGGAATTACTTTCCCGTCAGATTCAAAAATCTGAGTCATTCCGATTTTCTTACCAATGATTGCTTTATTCATAGATAAAGTTCACCTCCGATTTTATTTTAAAAAATTTTTTACAACTTGATTTTTACGTCAACGCCTGCGGGAAGATGGATACTGTCCAAAATCTTTGCGTTGTTGGAATAAATGTCGATGAGTCTTTTGTGCGTTCTCATTTCGAATTGTTCTCTCGAATCTTTATCTTTGTGGGGAGAACGAAGAATCGTTACGACTTCTTTTTCCGTAGGAAGCGGAATAGGTCCGCTTATTTTAGCGCCAGACTTTTTCATAGCTTCTACTATTCTGCTAGCCGCTTGGTCAACCATATTAGCGTCGTAAGCCGCTAATTTAATTCTGATTTTTTGTACTGCCATTAGTGTTTGCCTCCGTTTATACTAACTTTTTGTAATATTGCCGTGTGTATCGCGCCTAAAACATTAAAAAAATCATTCGCGCTGTGTGTTGCGAATGACTCCGATAATGATTATAGCGGTTAGTCGCAAGAGTTTAACCCTCACATTTGTCAATGAAAATTATCTTTTCTTTTTAAAACAACCTTTCCGGATGGTCGTTTTATCGGGAAATTAAGTAACTTTTCATCTCATCCCTATTAACACAGCTTATTCATTCTACCAAACCCGTAAGAATTTGTCAAACAAT
>CAJMEI010000006.1 GCA_905212395.1 uncultured Christensenella sp.
TAAATAAGCCTTTGTTTTTAAACATTTAATTAGCCGATTTAAAAAATTAATCATAAAAAACGTCATACCTTTTGTTTTTTAAATTTTAACGAAAAAAATTGCTACCCGAAAGGATAGCAATTTTATTTTTGTTATTCGAAATTATTTAATGATTTTCGTAACAACGCCAGAACCAACGGTTCTTCCGCCTTCACGAATAGCGAATCTTAAACCTTCTTCGATAGCGATGTGGGTGATAAGTTGAACGTCCATTTCAACGTTATCTCCGGGCATTACCATTTCTACGCCTTCGGGAAGTTTAATAGTTCCCGTAACGTCGGTGGTTCTGAAATAGAATTGAGGTCTGTAATTGTTAAAGAATGCAGTGTGTCTTCCACCTTCTTCTTTCTTTAATACGTATACTTGACCTTTGAATTCGGTATGAGGATGAACGGAACCGGGTTTAGCAAGAACTTGTCCTCTTTCAATTCCCTTTCTGTCTACGCCACGAAGTAAAGCGCCTACGTTGTCGCCTGCTTGAGCTTCGTCAAGAGTTTTACGGAACATTTCAAGTCCGGTAATAACGGTGGAGCTGATAGAATCGGAAAGACCTACGATTTCAACTGCATCACCAACGTGTGCAACACCTCTTTCTACTCTACCGGTAGCAACCGTTCCTCTTCCGGAAATCGTAAATACGTCTTCAACGGGAAGAAGGAAAGGCTTATCGTCTTCTCTCTTAGGAGTAGGAATATATTCGTCGATAGCGTCCATTAAATCAAGGATAGGTTTAACTTCGGGAGAAGCAAGAACTTCTGCATCGCTCTTGTCGCTGGAAGCAATTTCCAAAGCTTTAAGAGCCGAACCCTTGATGATAGGAGTATCGTCTCCGGGGAAGTCGTATTGATTTAACAAATCTCTGATATCCATTTCAACGAGTTCGAGAAGTTCAGGGTCGTCAACTTGGTCGATTTTGTTCATAAATACTACAATATAGGGAACGCCAACTTGTCTAGCAAGAAGGATGTGTTCTCTGGTTTGAGGCATAGGACCATCGGTTGCAGCAACTACTAAGATTGCTCCGTCCATTTGAGCAGCACCCGTAATCATGTTTTTAACATAGTCTGCGTGTCCTGGACAGTCAACGTGAGCATAGTGTCTTTTTTCGGTTTGATACTCAACGTGAGCGGTGTTTATTGTTATACCTCTTGCTTTTTCTTCAGGAGCTTTATCGATGTCTGCATAGTTCATCTTAGCAGCCTGACCTTTACGCGCCATAACCATGGTGATTGCAGCGGTTAAAGTGGTTTTACCGTGGTCAACGTGTCCAATGGTACCAACGTTGATATGCGGTTTAGTTCTGTCAAATTTTGCCTTTGCCATTTTTTGTTTCCTCCAAATCTTTTTTATGTGTTTTTTAAATTGTTTTTATATCATACCGTCGCCTAAACCTAATTAGGCAACGGTTTTATAAAACTTTTTGATTGTTATAGCTATTAGTCGTCGTTTCTCTTAACGGCTCTCTCACCGATAATTTTTTCAGCAACTGACTTAGGAACTTCGCTATAATGGTCGAACTGCATAGTGTAGTTTCCTCTTCCTTGCGTTCTAGACCTTAAATCCGTAGCGTACCCAAACATTTCGGATAACGGTACCATAGCGTCTATAACCTTAGTTCCGTTTCTGTCGTCCGTAGAGTTGATAGTTCCTCTTCTGGACGAAACGTTACCCATTAAATCTCCGAAATAATCTTCGGGAGTGGTAATTTCAACCTTCATAATGGGTTCGAGAAGTACGGGACCTGCGTCCTTAATACCATTCTTAAACGCCATACTTCCTGCTATTTTGAACGCCATTTCGGACGAGTCGACTTCGTGATAACTTCCGTCGTAAACGGTAGCTTTAAAGTCAACGACTTCGTATCCTGCAAGGAATCCGTTTTTAGCAGCTTCTTCGATACCTTTTCTAACGGGTTCGATGTATTCCTTAGGAATACTTCCGCCGACGGTTTTATCTTCGAATTCAAATCCTTTACCGGGTTCAAGGGGTTCGAGAACGATTTTACAATGTCCGTATTGTCCTTTACCACCAGATTGACGTTTGTACATTCCTTCTGCGTTTACGGTCTTACGGAAAGTTTCTCTGTAAGCAACTTGCGGTTTACCAACCGTAGCTTCTACCTTAAATTCACGAAGAAGTCTGTCAACGATAATATCTAGATGCAATTCGCCCATACCTGCGATAATGGTTTGTCCCGTTTCGTGGTCGGTCCACGTTTTGAACGAGGGATCTTCTTCCGCAAGTTTGATTAAAGCCATAGTCATTTTTTCTTGACTTGCTTTGGTCTTGGGTTCGATTGCTACGTTAATAACGGGTTCGGGGAATTCCATCTTTTCCAAAACGATAGGATGGTTTTCGTCGCACAAAGTATCGCCTGTTCCCGTATCTTTTAAGCCTACTATCGCGCATATATCGCCCGAGTAAACTTCGTCGATTTCAGACCTAGTGTTAGCGTGCATACGAACTAGTCTTCCGATTCTTTCCTTTTTACCTTTTGACGAGTTGTAAACGTAAGAACCTGCGCATAATTTTCCCGAATAAACTCTGAAAAACGCAAGTTTTCCGATAAACGGGTCAACTGCAATTTTGAATGCGAGTCCCGCTAAAGGTTCGTCGTCGGAAGTCTTTCTTATTTCTTCTTCTCCCTTTTCGTTAGTTCCTACAACGTGGTCTACGTCGATAGGAGAAGGTAAATAATCTACTATTGCGTCAATTAAGTGTTGAACGCCTTTGTTTTTATAAGAAGAACCGCATAATACAGGAGTAAGCGTTCTTGCAATGGTCGCTTTTCTTAAAGCAACTTTCATTTCTTCTTGGGTAAGTTCTTCGCCCGCAAAGAATTTTTCCATTAACGCGTCGTCCTGTTCAGCGCAAACTTCCATAAGTTGTTGTCTATATTCGGCAACTATATCTTTATATTCGTCTGGAACGGCAATTACTTCCGTATCCTTTCCTAAATCGTCTTTATAGATGATAGCGTCGTTAGCTACTAAGTCGATAATTCCTTTGAAAGTATCTTCTTTTCCGATAGGTAAAGTAATCGGAATAGCGTGAGCGTGAAGTCTTTCGTTCATCATCTTTATAGCGTTAAAGTAGTTAGCTCCGTTTATATCCATTTTGTTGACGTAAGCAATTCTCGGAACTTTATACTTGTCCGCTTGACGCCAAACGGTTTCGGATTGAGGTTCAACGCCGCCCTTTGCACAGAAAGTCGCAACAGCGCCGTCCAAAACTCTTAAACAACGTTCAACTTCTACGGTGAAGTCAACGTGTCCGGGAGTGTCGATTATGTTGATTGCGTTTCCCTTCCAATAACAAGTGGTCGCCGCGCTGGTAATGGTTATACCACGTTCTTGTTCTTGTACCATCCAGTCCATAGTAGCGGCTCCGTCGTGTACTTCGCCGATTTTATGAGTTTTTCCCGTATAGAATAAAATACGTTCCGTAGTAGTGGTTTTACCCGCGTCTATGTGAGCCATAATACCGATGTTTCTGGTATGGGCCAAATCGTATTCTCTAGGCATAATTTTCTCCTTAAATTACCAACGATAATGCGCGAATGCTTTGTTAGCTTCTGCCATTCTGTGCGTGTCGTCTTTCTTCTTTACTGCTCCGCCCGTTCCGTTGGAAGCGTCCATAAGTTCGCCTGCGATACGCGCGTCCATAGTCTTTTCGGATCTCTTTCTCGCGCTGTCTACAAGCCAACGTATAGCAAGCGTTTGTCTTCTTTCAGGTCTTATTTCGATAGGAACTTGATAGTTCGAACCGCCTACACGTCTTGCCTTAACTTCTAACATAGGCATAGCGTTTTGAATAGCTTGATTGAAAACTTCTTGCGGTTCTTGACCTGTTTTTTCTTTAATAATATCGAAAGCTCCGTAAACTAAACCTTGCGCAATACCCTTTTTGCCGTCTAGCATTACTTGGTTAATGAACTTGGTTATTACTTTGCTTCCGTATTTAGCGTCCGGTAAAACGTCTCTTTTAGGAACCGAACCTCTTCTTGGCATAATAATTTCCTCCTTTAAATAGTGGGGTAAACCCCGAAAAAAGTACAGCTATCGCCCTAACCGCTACTTTGCGTGGGCGAACCTTCTACCGCCTTAGCGATATACTGCCTACAATATCGGGTAGCTGATATTCCGATATTCAGGTAAAATGTTGTCCTAATTATTTAGGTCTTTTTGCGCCGTATTTACTTCTTGCTTGCTTACGTTTTGCAACGCCCGCAGTATCCAAAGTTCCACGAATTACGTGATATCTGACGCCGGGAAGGTCTCTTACCCTTCCGCCACGAATAAGTACCGAGCTATGTTCTTGAAGATTGTGTCCTTCTCCCGGAATATAAACGATACCTTCTTGTTTATTCGTCAAACGAACTCTTGCAATTTTACGCAATGCAGAGTTAGGCTTTTTAGGAGAAGTCGTGGTAACGATTAAGCAAACGCCTCTCTTTTGGGGGCAATGACCCATAATAGGGGTTTTGCACTTTTCCTGCGCCGTTTTTCTACCTTGCTTAATGAGCTGATTGATAGTTGGCATGTGTTTCCTCCTTGTGTTTTATCGAAATATCTATACGGTTACCCGTTAAAGAAAGCTTTTTTACAAGCGTTTTTGCGATTTTTCAACCAAAAAACCGCAAAAACTCATTTTAAATATAAATATATTTTAACATTTTTATAAAAGTAAGTCAATCGTTTTTAGGCAATTTTTAGATAATGTCTAACTCGTCTTCGTCGTCGGGAGTGTAGTTGTTTGCAAACATTTCCGCAGAAGACATACCTACCGTTTTAGGAGTAAGAGTTTTGTACTCTTTCGCGCCCGTTCCCGCAGGAATAAGCTTTCCTAAAATGATATTTTCCTTTAAGCCGATAAGCGGGTCGATTTTGCTCTTGATAGCGGCTTCCGTAAGAACTTTTTCGGTTTCTTGGAAGGACGCTGCCGACAAGAAGGATTCCGTTGCGAGCGACGCTTTTGTAATTCCTTGAAGCGTTCTCTTAGCCGTTGCGGGTCTTCCGCCGTTTTCTACTACTTTTCCGTTTATATCTTCGTATCTGGTAATATCTACTAACTCGCCGGGGAGCATATTAGTATCTCCGCAGTTTTCGATTTTTACTTTTCTTAACATTTGACGAACGATTACTTCTACGTGTTTATCGTTAATGTCAACGCCTTGTCCGCGGTATACGGATTGAACTTCTTTAAGAATATAGTCTTGAACGCCTTTTACGCCCTTGGTCTTTAATATATCTTTCGGATATACCGAGCCTTCGGTTAATATCGTACCGGGTTCAACTTCTTCTCCGTCAACGACTTTAAGTTGCGCGCTGAACGGAATAACGTATTCTTTGCTCGTGTTGTCGCTTGCTACGATTCTTACTACTCTCGCGCCGTTCTTTTCCGCTACGGAAACGACACCGCTTACTTCGCAAACGATTGCCTTTCCTTTCGGATTTCTACATTCGAACAATTCTTCAATTCTCGGTAAACCTTGAGTAATATCTCCCGTCGACGCGATACCGCCCGTGTGGAACGTTCTCATGGTCAACTGCGTACCGGGTTCGCCTATGGATTGAGCCGCTATAATACCTACGGATTCGCCTTTGGATACTACGGTCATTCTACTCATATCTCTACCGTAACACTTCGTGCATACGCCGTTAGAAGTCTTACAAGAGAATACGCTTCTGATTAAAACTTGTTCGATTCCCGCTTTTTCGATAGCCTTTGCTTGTTTTTCGGTTATCATGCTGTCTGCGGGAGCTAGAACTTCGCCCGTTGCGGGGTCTACTACGTCGTTAATGGTAAATCTACCGTTAATTCTGTCCGCCAAAGTTTCAATCGGTTTTTCGCCGTCTTTGTTTCTTATTGCGGAAACTAGCATTCCTTTTCTATCTCCGCAGTCGTCTTCTCTTACGATTACTACTTGCGCAACGTCAACCAAACGTCTGGTCAGGTATCCCGAGTCTGCCGTCTTTAACGCGGTATCCGCCAAACCTTTTCTTCCGCCGTGCGAAGAAATAAAGTATTCCAAAACCGAAAGTCCTTCGCGGAAACACGATTTAACGGGGACTTCTATAACTTTACCTTGCGGGTTGGTCATTAGTCCACGCATACCTTCTAGTTGCTTAATTTGGTCGATACTACCACGCGCGCCCGAGTCCGCCATCATCCAAATAGGATTGAACTTCTTTTGGCTCGTTTTAAGAATTTGCTCTATGTCGATAGTAGCTTTCGTCCATACGTCAACGGTAGCTCTGTACCTTTCGTCGTTGGTCATTAATCCCCTACCGTATTGTTTTGCGATTTTATGAACGTCGTCCGTAGCTTGAGCGATGACTTCGTCTTTTTTAGCGGGAACGTACATATCGAATACGCTAGTGGTAAGCGAACCGATAGTAGAATACTTATAACCGAGCGATTTAATGCTGTCTAGCGTATTTGCCGCGCAAACAGCTCCGCCTTGCTTAAAGCAAGCGTCGACTATTTTCTTTAATTCGCCTTTCTTGATAAGCGTATCCGTCTTGAATTGGAACGCTTTATCGTTTAAATACGGTTTTTCTTTTTCTTCTTCCGTTTCGAACGTGTCAGACTTAAAGTTGTAATTTACGTCTTGAGGGATTGCGTTGTTAAAAATAATTCTACCTACGGTAGTTTTAATTCTTCCCGTCTTTTCTTCCCCGTCTATAACGAGTTTTCTTCTAATGTAAACTTCGTCTTGCAACGTAACTTGTTTAGTTTGATAAGATATTAAAGCTTCGTCTTCGGAAGCGAACATTTGACCGCGATAAATATAAGTTTCGCCGTTTTCGGTGTATTCTTTTCCGATTTCGTGCTTTTTGATAGTTAAATAATAACAACCTAAAACCATATCCTGAGAAGGACTCATAACGGGCATACCGTCGGATAGTTTTAAAATGTTGTTGGACGCAAGCATTAAAAATCTTGCTTCCGCTTGCGCTTCTATAGAAAGCGGTACGTGCACTGCCATTTGGTCGCCGTCGAAGTCCGCGTTGAACGCCGCGCATACTAACGGGTGAAGTTGAATTGCTCTACCTTCTATCAAAACGGGTTCGAAAGCTTGAATCGATAACCTGTGAAGAGTAGGAGCTCTGTTAAGTAGTACGGGGTGGTCTTTAATTACTTCCGACAAAATATCCCATACTACGGGGTTTAATCTTTCAACCGCGTGGCGAGCAGCCTTTACGGTATGACATTCTTTCATATCAACGAGTCTTTTCATAACGAAGGGCTTGAATAATTCGATTGCCATTTCCTTAGGAAGTCCGCATTGATACAATTTTAATTCCGGTCCTACTACGATAACCGAACGTCCCGAGTAGTCGACACGTTTTCCGAGTAGGTTTTGACGGAAACGACCTTGTTTACCCCTGAGCATTGCCGACAAAGATTTTAATTCTCTGTTTCCCGCGCCCGTAACCGCTTTACCGCGTTTACCGTTGTCGATTAACGCGTCTACCGCTTCTTGGAGCATTCTCTTTTCGTTTCTTATAATCATATCGGGCGAACCTAAACTCATCAACTTTTTAAGTCTGTTGTTTCTGTTTATTACCCTTCTGTATAAGTCGTTTAAGTCGCTGGTCGCGTATCTTCCGCCGTCTAACGGAACCATAGGACGAAGTTCGGGCGGAATTACGGGAAGTACGTCTAAAATCATCCATTCGGGACGATTTCCGCTCTTTCTGAAAGATTCGACTATTTCAAGACGTTTAACCGCCTTTTCTTTCTTCGCGCTCGTTGCGGGCGTAGAGTCGATTGTCTTTCTAATTTCTTCGCATTCTTTATCTAAATCTATGGACATTAAAAGCTCTTTTATAGCTTCCGCGCCCATTCCTACCCTTAAAGTACAGGGGATAGGATTGCCGTTTTCGTCCTTTTTATCTCTGAATTCTTCTAATTTTTGTTGATATTCCGTTATAGTTATTATTTGTTTGTATTCTAAATCGGTATTGCCGGGGTCGAGTACGATATAGTTTACTAGGTAGATAATTTGTTCTAATTGCTTAGAATTCATATCTAACATTAGACCTATTTTAGAAGGATTACCCCTAAAATACCAATAGTGAGAAACGGGAGCCGCTAATTCGATAGTACCCATTCTCTCTCTTCTTACCTTGCTTTGTACGATGTCTACTCCGCACTTTTCGCAGGTCATTCCTTTATAACGTACTTTTTTGTATTTTCCGCAATGACATTCCCAATCTCTCGTAGGTCCGAAAATCTTTTCGCAAAAAAGACCGTCTCTTTCGGGTTTTTGCGTTCTGTAATTTATGGTTTCGGGCTTAGTTACTTCTCCGTGCGACCAACTTCTGATTTTTTCAGGGGAAGCTATTCCTATTTGTATAGATTCAAAATTGTGTAATTCAAACATATTATATAATTCCCCCTTTATTAGTTTTTGTCTTCGTCGTCGAATTCAAAATTGCCTAAATCGTCGATATCGGCAAAATCGTCGTCGTTAAGGTCGGCGCTCTTGAAATCCTCGCTTTGAGCAAAGTCGGTATCTTCGTTAAATATATCGATTCCTTCGAGATTGTCAAAGTCGATATCTTTTTCGTCCGCGTCTTCTTGTTCGTCCTTAAAGTCAACTTCTTGTTCTTGTCTTTTTTCCGCGCTCTTATTTGCGTTAGGAGTGTAATCGTCGTTATTGTACAAGTCGTCAAGCGATAATTCTTCTCCCGTTTCGGTAAGAACTTTTATGTCTAAGGCAAGAGATTGTAATTCTTTAATAAGTACTTTAAACGCTTCGGGAATACCGGGTTCGCTTACTTCGTTTCCTTTTACGATAGAGTCGTAAGTTTTAACCCTTCCTTGAACGTCATCTGATTTAACGGTCAATAATTCTTGTAAAATATGAGCCGCACCGTAAGCTTCCAACGCCCAAACTTCCATTTCTCCGAATCTTTGTCCGCCGAATTGAGCTTTACCGCCCAAAGGTTGTTGAGTAACCAAAGAGTAAGGTCCTATAGAACGAGCGTGAATTTTATCGTCGACCAAGTGGTGAAGTTTAATCATATACATTTGACCGACCGTTACTCTGTTTTCGAAAGGTTCGCCTGTTCTTCCGTCGTAAAGTTGAATTTTTCCGTCGACTTTGCCGTCGGGATTAACGAATCCGTTTTCTTCTAATAATTCTTTTATGTCTTTTTCGGTTGCTCCGTCGAATACGGGGGTTGCTATCTTCCAACCGAGTTCTTTACATACTAATCCTAAATGAACTTCCAAAACTTGTCCGATATTCATACGGGAAGGAACGCCCAACGGGTTTAATACTATTTGGATAGGAGTACCGTCCGCCATAAACGGCATATCGCTTTCGGGTAAAATTCTTGAAATAACGCCTTTGTTTCCGTGACGTCCCGCCATTTTATCTCCGACGGAAATCTTTCTCTTTTGAGCGATATAAATTCTTACGGATTTTCTTACTCCCGGAGGTAATTCGTCTTTATTTTCTCTCGTGAATACTTTTACGTCTACTACGACTCCGCCTTCTCCGTGAGGAACTTTTAACGAAGTATCCCTTACGTCGCGGGCTTTGCTTCCGAAAATTGCTCTTAACATCTTTTCTTCGGGCGTGAGTTCGGCTTCTCCCTTAGGAGTTACTTTTCCTACTAAGTAGTCTTCGCTGGTAACTTCGCTACCGATTCTTATAATACCGTCTTCGTCAAGGTTTTTAAGTTGGTCCGCGCTTGCTCCCGCAATATCTCTCGTAATTTCTTCCGCGCCGAGTTTTGCAATATCTCTCGCTTCGGTTTCATATTCTTCTATATGGATAGAAGTAAATACGTCGTTCATAACTAACTTTTCGCTTAATAAAATAGCGTCTTCGTAGTTATAACCTTCCCAAGTCATAAATCCGACCAAAATGTTTTTACCTAACGCTAATTCTCCGTCTTTCGTAGAAGGTCCGTCGGCAATAATTTCGCCGTCTTCTACTTTGTCGCCCGCAGTTACGATAGGCTTTTGGTTTATACAAGTTCCCTGGTTGGAACGTTCGAATTTTTTAAGTTTGTATTCTTTATCTACGCCGTCGTTTTGCGCGACTACTATAGAATCTCCGTTTACTTCTTTAATAGTACCGCCCTTTTGAGCTACTACCATTACTCCCGAATCGTACGCGATAGTTCCTTCTATTCCCGTACCTACGATAGGAGCTTCGCAAGTAAGTAGCGGAACTGCCTGTCTTTGCATGTTAGAACCCATCAAGGCTCTGTGCGTATCGTCGTTTTCAAGGAACGGAATTAAAGCCGTCGCTACAGATACCAACTGCTTGGGCGAAACGTCCATGTAATCGATTTGATTTCTGGGAAGTTCGGTAATTTCTTCTTGTCTTCTGCAAGATACTTGTTCGTTTACGAATCTGTTGTTTTCGTCAAGCGGTTCGTTTGCTTGCGCTACTACGTATCTGTCTTCTTCGTCTGCGGCAAGATAGTCTACTACGTCCGTTACTACGCCCGTAGCTTTATCTACTCTTCTATAAGGCGATTCGATAAATCCGAATTCGTTTACTTTCGCAAAAGTGGACAAAGAAGTGATAAGACCTATGTTTTGACCTTCAGGCGTTTCGATAGGACACATTCTTCCATAGTGGGTGTAGTGAACGTCCCTGACTTCGAAAGTAGCTCTTTCTCTGTTTAATCCGCCCGGTCCTAACGCCGACAACTTTCTCTTGTGAGTAAGTTCCGCGATGGGGTTGGTTTGATCCATAAATTGCGATAATTGAGAAGAACCGAAAAATTCTTTAATCGCCGCGCTTACGGGACGAGCGTTTACGAGTTTTTCGGGAGTGATGTCTTGACTCGTGGTGTTTTGAGTGGACATTCTTTCTCTTATAACTCTTTCTAATCTGCTCATACCGATTCTGAATTGATTTTGCAACAATTCTCCGATACTTCTTACTCTTCTGTTTGCCAAGTGGTCGATATTGTCTACTACGCCGATTCCGTAATTATAATCTAGGTTTACGGAAACGCTTGCGATAATATCGTCTAACGTGATGTGTTTATAGTTTAATTTTTCTATTACGGGTTTAATTACTTTCTTTTGTTCGATAGTAAGTTTTCCGTCGAATCTTTCGTCGATTAAACGGCAGAACTCAACCGCGCCTTCAACGAAACGTCTTCTTTGTTCTTTTCTCTTTTCGTAATTCTTTTTATCTTCGATTTTTTCTTCGCCTTCGACGATTTCCGTTTCTTTAACGTAATATAAATCGTTGATTTTGTCGCAATATTTTTCGGCGGTAGTTTCAATTCCCGTTTCTTTTCCGTATTCGGCAACTTCCCTTATAAATTTATAATTAGGATAGTGCATCGTTTCTAGCATTCCGAAAGTTTTAGCGTTTAATCCCGTTATCGCGTTAAAGCTAACCGCGTTATTTGCAATAATAACGTGTTTTTCTCCGTTTATGTCTACTAAAACTCTGTTAATGCCCGCATTTTGAATGTTTTCGGCAACCTCTTCCGAAATTACCTCGCCTTTGACGCAAAGTATTTCACCATTTTCGTCGATTATATCTTCAAACGCTTTACAGCCGGCAAGTCTTACGCCCATTCTCATACGTTTGTCGAATTTATATCTGCCTACTTTTCCCAAATCGTATCTTCTTACGTCGAATAAAACGTTTTTGATGTGATTTTTAGCGGCTTCTTCATCCGGAATTTCGCCCGGACGTAAAATTTTGTATAAATCGAATAACCCATCTTTTTCGCTCTTGCATCCGTCTTTTTCCAAAGTGTTGCAAATGGTCGGATCGCCAGCAAACAATTCTTTTAATTGTTCGTCCGTTCCGAATCCTAACGCCCTTAATAAAATGGTTGCGTAAATTTTACGAGTTTTATCTACGCACGCCTTTAAAATTTTGCCGTTTTCGCCAAAAGATTGTTCGTATTCAATCCACGCGCCTCTGTTCGGAATAATTTGCGCGTTGAAAAGGAGTTTTCCGCTTTTTACGTCCTTCGCGCTCGTGTTGTACACGCCCGGCGAACGAACGAGCTGAGATACTATAACTCTTTCCGCTCCGTTTATGATAAACGAACCGTTTTCAGTCATTTTAGGCAATTCGCCCATGTAAATGTCTTTGGTTAAAATATCTCCCGTAATTTTATTGACGAGCTGAATTTTTACCGAAAGCGAAACTGCGTAAGTAGCGTCCCTTTCTCTACACGTCTTTTCGTCGTATTTCGGAACGTCCGAAAGAGTGTGGTCCAAAAAGTTGAGTTCGAAGTGGTCGGAGAAATCGGTAATAGGCGAATAATCTTCGAATACTTCGCTTAAACCTTCTTCGATAAAACTGTCGTAACTGTCTTTTTGTATCTCGATAAGATAGGGAATTTCGGTTACTTCGTTGATTTTTGAAAAAGTTTTTCTCTCGGTCTTACTCTTGCCGAATTTTACTGTTTGCAAACTTCTCATCTAATTTTTTTGCTCCTTTTAATTTGCGAAAACGTATTGCGTTGTTTTCGGAAATGTTGTATAATACCCATAATTTCAAATGCTATATGGCATTTTTGGAATTTTTTATCCCGTTCAAAACGGCATAATAGGACATTATGGATAATTTTGCATTTTGATATTATAACCCCGTTTTGTCCAAAAGTCAAACGAATTTAGCTAAATATTAAAAAATAATTATTATTTAGGGGAAAAATATTATTACGGAGAAAAAATCGTGCGAATAGACAAATTTTTGAAAATTTCAAGAATTTTGAAAAGAAGAGCCGTCGCAAACGAAGCGTGTAACGGCGGAAAAGTGGAAGTTAATTCAAAAAGCGTAAAACCGAGCTATCAGGTAAAGGAAGGCGACGTTGTAAAACTTACTTTCGGAAACGGCTCTATTTCCTTTAAAATTCTTTCCGTAAAGGAAAACGTAAAAAAGGAGGAAGCTAGTAGCTTATACGAAATCATTCAATGAAAACGAGCGTTATATTAGCTTGCGCGGGAAAAGGCGTTCGCGCAGAATTTAAGGATAATAAATTATTGCAAAAAATAGGAAATATTACGGTTTTTGAAAAAACTTTTTCGGTTTTTGAAAAAAGTAATTTAATAGACGAAATAATAGTCGCTTGCAGTAAGGAAGATTTAGACGTATTTAAAACTTTAACAAAAAACGTCGTCAAAAAAACGACTTTCGTTTTAGGCGGAAAAACGAGAACGGAATCCGTTTACAACGCTTTAAAAACAACCGAAACCGATATCGTTTTAATTCACGACGGCGCAAGACCTTTTTTGCAAGAACAAACTATAGAAAACTGCGTAAAAAGCGTAAAAGAGTTTTCAAGCGGAATAGCGTGCTGTCCTTGCGTGGACACGCTTGCGTATAGCGAAGACGGGAAAACGATAAATAAAAGCGTAAGACAAGGTTTTTACAACGTCCAAACTCCGCAAGGGTTTTTAAAAGACGAAATTTTGTCTTGCTACGAAAAAGCTATGAAAAGCGATAAAACCTACACCGACGACGCTTCCGTTTACGGCGACTTTTTACGCCCCGCTCACATTTGTGAAGGAGACTCGTCAAACAAAAAACTAACCTATAAAAGCGATTTTTCAAGCGACGTTTTGGTGGGAACGGGATTCGATTTGCATCGCTTGGTTACGGATAGAAAACTTATATTAGGCGGGGTTGAAATTCCGCACGACAAAGGCTTACTAGGACACAGCGACGCGGACGTTTTAACGCACGCCGTTATGGACGCAATTCTATCCGCCCTATCGCTAGGCGATATAGGCAAACACTTCCCCGATAAAGACCCCGCCTACAAGGGAATATCCAGTATTGTTTTACTCAAAAAGGTGCTTAAAATCATTAAAAATCAAGGTTACAAAGTCCGCAACGTTTCGGCTGTCATTATGGCGGAAAAGCCAAAGTTATCCACATTTACCGAAAAGATATCCACAACCATAGCAGAAGTTATCCACATAGACGCAAAAAGAGTGGGCATAACTTGCACGACGCTTGAAGGCGTGGGACTTGTAGGCAGAGAAGAAGCGATAGCTTGTCAAGCGTATTGTATGCTAGAAAAAGCTTAAAACAACAATATGTAGTAGTTTTATAAAATAATAAACACAATTTAAAACAATTAACTCCGTTTTACGCATAAACACGTTTTGCATAAAACGGAGTTGTTTTTTTATTTTTATAAAACGGTTTTAAATCTATTTTTCCGCTTAAAATTTCATTTGAAATTTGTTTTATTACTTTATACATATAGTCTTGTAAATCTTTAAATTCTTCTTTTAAAATTTTATAACATCTTCACTACTTTATCTTCCGCCGAAATGAAATGTATTTTAATGTGAATTGTAAAAAGATAACAATGTACAAAATCATTAATATGCTAAACACACTTGCAAGTACATGTCCTCCGTGTCCTGCCATAGCATTGTACCCATTCACAAT
>CAJMEI010000007.1 GCA_905212395.1 uncultured Christensenella sp.
ATTATTTTTAAATTGATAGTTTTAAACACTTAACTTTAATATAACTTTAAAAGTATAAGGCTAACGAAATTTCGTTAGCCTTTCTATCATTTAAAACAATATTTAACGTAAAAATAAATAGTTTTAACTTTAATTTTTAATTAATCCATAGCTTTCCGCTAGTTTTTTAAACGCAGGTAAGCTGTTTATAATTCTTTCTTTACTTACGCAATAAGCAATTCTAACGTAGCCTTCTACGCCGAAATCGTCGCAAGGGACTAAAAGCAATTCGTATTTTTTAGCGCGTTCGCAAAAATCAAGCGCGGATTTTTCAAAAGCCTTGACGAATAAATAAAACGCTCCGTCGGGATTTACGCAAACGTACCCGTAGCTAGTTAAATTTTGTAACAAAATATCTCTATTTTCTTTATACTTTTCTACGTCCGAAGTAAGCCCGTTACATTTAGCTATGACCTTTTGGAATAAGCTCGGCGCGCAAACGTACCCGAGCGACCTTCCCGCTCCGCATACCGCAAGATATACGTTTTTACTATCGGTCATGTCGGGATTAACCGCTATATAGCCTATTCTTTCGCCAGGCAACGATAACGATTTAGAATAAGAGTAACATACTAAAACGTTATTATAGTAATTCATTAAATACGGAACTTTTACGTCGGAATAAACTAATTCTCTATAAGGTTCGTCCGCAATTATATAAATTTCGTGGCCGTATTCTTTTTGTTTATCGCTTAAAACCTTTACTACTTGTTTAATGGTTTGTTCGGTATAAACTACTCCGCTGGGATTGTTGGGCGAGTTTAAAATTATAGCTTTCGTGTTAGGCGTAATTTTGTTCTCAAAATCTTTTATATCTATTTGGAAAGTTTTTTCTTGCGGAACGGAAACGACTAACCTGCCGTTTGCGTTTTCCACAAAAACCCTATATTCGGTAAAAAAAGGCGCAAAAGCAATAACTTCTTCACCGTCGTTTAACAACGCCGACAAGCATATCGAAATCGAAGCCGCCGCGCCACAAGTCATATAAATATTATCGGGCGATAAATTTGAATTAAAGCGTTTATTTATTCCGTCAGAAATAACTTTTCTCGTGTTAAAATCACCTTGAGCGGAAGTGTAACCGTGTAGGGAAACCGAATTTTCTTTGTTTAATAATTCTTCTATCGCTTGCTTAACTTGTTCGGGCGGAGCGACGCTGGGATTTCCCAAAGAAAAGTCGTATACGTTTTCTTCGCCTATTTCCGCGCTACGCTTTTTCCCGTATTCGAATAATTCCCTTATTACCGAACGCTTGCTCCCAAGCCCGTACATTTTTTGATTGAAACTCATATTTTCTCCGATAAATTAAGTAAATTTAATGCGTTTAAATAACATATTTTATCTAAACGAGTTTTTGAAAAATCGAAGGTCAAAAGATAATCTTTTTCTTCTTTAATATCTTTCCAAGGACAGTCGGTAGCAAACAAAACCTTGTCTTCTCCGTGCTTATCGACTAATTGAACAAATTTTTCCCTAGAAATATCTTTTAAAGCGTAAGCCGTATCTATATACACGTCTTTGCCCGCAATATATTTCAATACGTCGTCGTACATTCTGTTTCCGCCTAAATGAGCTAAAACGAATTTGTTCCATTTAACCCTATCTATTACTTTCGCGGATAATTCGGGAGGACATTTGGTAGGAACGCCGTCAAACCCATCGTCCTTTCCTGCGTGAGTTACTACGATTAAATCGTAGTACTTAGCGCACTCTAAAATTTTAATATATCCGTCGTCGTCTATAAACGTATTTTGATAATCGGGATGTATTTTAACGCCTAAAAAACCGTTTTTCTTTAAAAACGCCATTTTTTCGTCTATATCGTCGCAAGCGGGATGTATTCCGCCAAAAGAAATTATTTTTCTTTTTTTATCTGCGAAAGCCGAATTTACTTCTTTTGCAAAATTATTGATATGCTCGAATTGGCTCGGTTTTGTAACAACGGGCAAAGTAATTGCGATATCGCAATCGGCTTTTTCCATTTCTTTAATTAAACCGTCTACTTGTCCGTTAAAATAATACGCAATATCGTGGCTTTGTTTTGACAAAATATCAAGCGTTTTTTGCGCGATTTTTTCGGGAAAAATATGCGTATGAAAATCTACAAGCATATTATAAGGCAGAAATTTCCTCCGTTGTTAAAGTTTGAATATCGTTTTCTTTAACGGCTTGTTTAATCTTTTCCATATCAGAAGTTTTTAACACTACGTAAGCGTTTTGTCCGTCTACCGATAAGCCGTACATATACTCTACGTTAACGTCATACTTGGAAAGGATTTTAAGCATTTGTTGCATACTACCCGCTTTATGCGCGATTTTTACAATCAAAACTTCCGAAACGAGCGTTGAAAAACCTTCTTTTGCGAGCGTTTCTTTCCCCTTTTCGGCGTCGTTTACGATTAGTCTTAAAAGTCCGTATTCGGTGGTATCGGCAAGCGATAAAGAAATTATATTTACGTTGTTTTCTTTTAACACAGTTAAAACTTCTTCTAATCTTCCCTTTCTGTTTTCAATAAAAACCGATAATTGTTTAGCCGTCATAGTAAAACTCCTTATTGTAATTTTCTTTTATCGATAACGTGTACCGCTTTGCCTTCGCTACGAATAAGCGTTTGAGGTTCTACGATTTTAATTTTAGCATTTAGTCCTATTGCTTGCGATACCGCGTGAGCGATTTTTTTGTTGATAGTTTCTAAAACTTTTATTTCGTCTGTGTAATATTTGGGGTCTAATTCTACTTGAATTTCAAGCGTATCCAAATTGTTTACCCTGTCTACAATCATCATATAATGCGGAGTAACTTCTTTTACGTCTACAAGGCACGCTTCTATTTGCGTGGGGAATACGTTTACTCCCCTTATAATAAGCATATCGTCGCTTCTGCCTTTGAAACGAGAAATTCTCGCGCTGGTTCTACCGCATTTACATGGCGAACGGTCTATACTGGTTAAATCCTTGGTTCTATAACGAATTAAAGGCAAACCTTCTTTGGTTAGAGTGGTAAATACGAGTTCTCCCGTTTCTCCGTCTTTTACGGGTTGAAGCGTTTTGGAATCTATTATTTCGGGATAGAAATGGTCTTCGCAAACGTGAAGCCCGCTATGTTCCATACAATCGCACGCAACGCCCGGCCCCATAACTTCGCTTAAACCGTAAATATCGTGGCAAGAAACGTGAAGCTTTTGCTCTATTTCGTTTCTCATTTTTTCAGTCCAAGGTTCAGCTCCGCAAATCGCCGTTTTTAATTTGATTTTATCTAGCAAACCTTCTTGTTCTAAAACTTCCGATATATGAAGTAGGTAAGAAGGCGTACACGCAATAGCCGTTGCCCCGAAATCTACCATCATCGTGGTAAGTTTTTTGGAATTACCCGTACTCATAGGAACAACCGTCGCTCCTATTTTTTCAGCTCCGCCGTGAGCTCCTAATCCGCCCGTAAATAAGCCGTAACCGTAAGCGATTTGAATAATATCGTTTCTAGCTACGCCCGCCATTGTAAAACATCTTGCAACGCATTCCGACCAAATATCCAAATCTCTTCTGGTATATCCTACGACCGTTGCTTTACCCGTAGTTCCGCTGGAAGCGTGTATTCTTACTATTTCCGATTGCGGAACGGCAAAAAGCCCGAAAGGATAATTTTCTCTTAAATCGTCTTTGGTGGTAAAAGGCAACTTAGTAATATCTTCTATCCCTTTAATATCGCTGGGAAGAAGTCCTACCGCTTGCATTTTTTTACGGTAAAATTCTACGTTGTGATATACGTAATCTACTAATTTACGAAGCCTTGCGCTTTGAAGAAGAGTTAAATCTTCTCTCGACATACATTCTTTTGTTTCATTCCAAATCATAACAATATCCGCCTTTAATGTTTGTAGCCTTGTTTGAATGCTTTTACGTTTAGTTCGATAGTTTTAGGTGGAACGGTTTTTTCTATAACGGAAATCCAACTTTTTTCATCGAATCCGATATATTTTGCGCTTAAACCCAAAACCACGCTGTTTAAAACTTTGCTGTTGCCAAGTTCTTTGGCTGTTTTAACGCCGTCTATGCTGTATAATTTATGTTCCTTTTGTAAGTTTTCTATAATATTTTCGGGATAGCTAAACGCGCCCGTAACTACGGTCATCGGTTCGATTTTGCAATCGTTTACGATAATAATTCCGTCCTTTTTAAGAAAATGCGAATACCTTAACGCTTCTAATCTTTCAAAAGCGATTAAAACGTCAACGTCGCCTTCTTCGCAAACGGGTTCGCAAACTTTTTCTCCGAATCTAACGTAAGTTACAACGCTTCCACCGCGTTGCGCCATTCCGTGCACTTCCGAAATTTTTACGTCTAAACCGTTTTCAAGAGCAGTTTTTCCTATTATTCTACTCGTAAGCAATGTTCCTTGTCCGCCCACGCCTACAATCATAACGTTCATATTTTTCATTTTGCCACCTTTTCCAATGCGCCGAATTTGCAATAAGAAGTACACAAACCGCAACCGTTACACATAGTTTCGTCAATTTTTACGGTTCCGTCTGCGTTTTTTGTAATTGCGGGACAGCCGATTTTTAAACACATTCCGCATTTTTTACATTTTTCACTTAAAGCAACGCATTTATTCGGGTAAACTTGTCCTTTTAAAAGCGCGCAGGGAGCTTTTGCAATTATTACCGTAAGTTCGTTTCCGTTTACGCTTTTTTTAATTTCTTTTTCAAGCGTTTCAACGTCGAAAGCGTTTATTTCCAAAACGTTGGGAACTCCTACGGCTTTACATAAAGTAGCAAAGTTAATTGCGTAAGTACTTTCGCCTTTTAAAGTTTTACCCGTACCTGCGTGGTCCTGATGCCCCGTCATACCCGTAGTACGATTGTCTAGTATTATAACCGTACCCGTAGCTTTATTGTACACCATATTTATAAGCGAGTTGATACCCGTATGTAAGAACGTGGAATCGCCAATAACCGCAACCCAATTTTTAATAAAGTCTTTACCCTTACCTTTTTCTATTCCGTGAAGAGCGGAAATACTTGCCCCCATACAAATAGTGGTATCTATTACGTTTAACGGAGCGACCGCGCCCAAAGTATAGCAACCTATATCGCCAGATGCGTGAATTTTTAATTTATTTAAAACCGAAAATACGCTTCTGTGCGGACAACCCGGACACAGAATGGGCGGACGAGCGGGAACGGAAGCTTTATCAAACACTTCGTCGTCCTTGCCGTAAATAACTTTTTTAAGCATATTTGCGCTGTATTCGCCCTGCTTTGTAAATAAATCTTTTCCTTTAACCGATAATCCCCAAGATTTTATTTGTTCTTCTATAACGGGTTCTAATTCTTCGAAAACGTAAACGGTTTCTACGTTTGCAACGAATTCTTCTATCAATTTTTTGGGCAACGGATTTATAATACCGAGTTTTAATACGCTTGCCGTAGGACAAGCTTCTTTAACGTATTGATAAGGTATTCCGCTGGTTATAAAGCCTATTTTTTTATCGTTATATTCTACTTTGTTTATTGAAAAAGAAGACGCGTCTTTTTGCAAATCGTTTTCCCTTTGTTCTACCACTTTATGTCTTGCGATAGCGCAAGCAGGCATCATAACGTTTTTAGCAACGCTTCTTTCGTAAACTTTGTCTTCGGGAACGATTCTCTCTTCTAACGTTACCGTACTTTGAGAGTGCGATAGCTTAGTTGTGGTACGCAAAATTACGGGCGTATCGTACTTTTCGCTTATTTCGTATGCAAATTTAATAAAATCTTTCGCTTCCTGAGAATCGGAAGGTTCTATTAAAGGAAGATGCGCGCTACGAGCAATCATTCGGGTGTCTTGTTCGTTTTGAGAACTTGCAATTCCAGGGTCGTCAGCGACGACTAAAACGGCACCGCCTTTTGCTCCGATATACGACATAGCGTAAACGGGGTCGCTTGCTACGTTTAGTCCTACGTGTTTCATACACGCTAAACTTCTAACCCCTGCAATAGACGCTCCTGCCATAACTTCGGTGGCAACCTTTTCGTTGGGAGCCCATTCAACGTAAACTTCTTCGTACTTTGCAAGAAACTCGCTAATTTCCGTACTCGGCGTTCCGGGATAAGCACTTGATACTTTTACCCCCGCTTCGTACGCGCCCCTTGCGATAGCTTCATTTCCGAGCATTATTTTCTTTTCCACAATTTTCTCCTAATCTTTTTTTCGTAAATCTTTAATTCTTTTAGCCTTACCTTCGAATCTTTGTAAGGTGTTTGGCGACTCTAATTGAACTTTTATGTCTAGTCCTAATACGACTTTAAGCTTGTTTCTTATCTTTTTGCTTAAATCTTCTAGTTCCGTAAACGAATCCGTACTCTTTAATAATTCTACCCTAACGGTAAGCTTGTCCGAATACCCTTCTCTTTCAACGATTATTTCGTAATGCGGACCTAATTCGTGAAAAGATAAAACTACTTCTTCTATTTGCGTCGGGAATACGTTTACTCCCCTTACTTTTAGCATATCGTCGCTTCTGCCCGATAAGTTTTCCATACGAACGAAAGTTCTTCCGCACTTACAAGGAGCGTAGTTTAATCTGGTAATATCTTTGGTTCTGTAACGAATTAAAGGAAGCCCTTCTTTTTTAATGCAAGTAACGACTAATTCGCCCTTTTCGCCTTCGGGTAATACTTCTCCCGTTTCGGGATTTATTATTTCGGGAATGAAAAAGTCTTCGTTTATGTGCATTCCGTCTAAAAACTCACATTCGCCCGAAACGCCCGGCCCCATAAGCTCGCTCATTCCGTAGTTGGAAGTAACTAACATTTGGTCGCCCCAATACTTGTGCATTTCGTTTCTCATAGCGTCCGTAAGCATTTCACTACCGACTAAACCGATACGTAAGTTTAAATCTTTTTTGACATCTAACCCCATTTCTCCCGCAACTTCTGCAAGTCTTAACGCATAAGACGGCGTTGCAACGAGTAGCGTAGTCCCAAAATCTTTCATATACATTATTTGCTTTTCGCTGTTACCCGTAGAAGAAGGAACTATCGTCGCGCCTATGTTTTCTAACCCGTAGTGTAACCCGAGAGCTCCCGTAAACATTCCGTATCCGAAACATATTTGCGCAACGTCGTTAGACGTAGCTCCGCCCATACAGGCAATTCTGCTAACGCATTCCGTCCACATTTTTAAATCTTCTCTCGTGTAGCCAACTACCGTAGGTTTACCCGTAGTTCCGCTGGAAGCGTGTATCCTTACCAAATCTTTTTTTGGAACGGCAAATAATCCGAACGGATAATTATCCCTTAAATCTTGCTTTGTTACAAACGGCAATTTAGATAAATCTTTTAAAGATTTTATATCTTCGGGCTTTATTCCCACTGCGTCCATTTTCGACCTATAAGGGGCAACTTTTTCGTAAACTCTGTTTACCGTTTCTTTTAAACGGGCTAGTTGAATTTCTTCTATTTCTTTTCTAGAAAGCGTTTCTTCCTTAGACCAAATCATTTTCACTCCATACTTATAAATATCAAGTAAAGTTATTTATATATTATAGCACTATATTATTTCGTTTTCAATCTTTTTATCAAACGATTCGTATATTATTTTTTCGTCAAGCGGTTTAGTAAATCTGCTTACGATTAACGTAATTACGATAGAAAAAGCTATACAAATTACACCGATTAACGGCGAACAAGTCATTCCGTTTTTAATTGCCACGCCGAACGAACAATTAAAGTCTGCTTTTCCGTACCCTAATAAAACTATTAGAACGCAAGTTAATACCAAAGAAGAAATTATAGACCACCAACAAGCCGTTTTAGTAACCTTTTTGGTAATTAAACCGACTACGAACGGCCCCGTAAAGCAACCTGCAAGCGTTCCCCAACTAAGTCCCATTAAGTACGCTATTGCAGTAAGTTTAAACTTCATATTCAAAAATGCAAGCAAGAGCGAAATTGCAATAAATACTACGCAAAGTACTCTTAAAAGTACGTTTACCTTTTTATCGGAAGCTTCTTTATCTATACTACCTTTATAAATATCGATAGCTACTACGCTTGCGCCCGATAAAGATACGCTAGATAGCGTTGACATACTTGCCGATAATATTAAAACCGCAATTATCCCTAAAAGCCCGGGCTTTATGACGAGTTTTAACATATACGGAATATTATTGTCGGGGTTAGAGTCAAATATTCCCGTAGGCGCGTATTTGGAATAAAGTCCGCCTACGAAATACGCCCCGAATCCTATTATTAAAGCAAATAAAGTGCTTACAATCATTCCTTGATTTATAGCCTTTTTATCCCTTACCGAATAATATTTATGTACCGTTTGCGGAAGCCCCATAACCCCCACAGAAGTCAATAATATTAAAGATATTAAAGATACGGTATCGCCGTAAATTCCTTTGTTTTCGCTTGAAAAAGTAAACCAGTTAAGTTTAGAAAAGTCCCAGTTTACCGCGTCGTAATTGCAAAACGAAATTACCATTAAAACAACGCCGATAAGCATAATAATACCTTGTATAAAGTCGGATAACGCCGTTGCGAAATATCCGCCGAAGAAAAGATATATGGCAGTAATTATGGATAACGCTACCATTACTATCCACGCGTCTATTTTAAATACTATTTCGAACAAATTGCTAAGTCCGTTATAAACCGACGCCGAATACGGTATTAAAAATATAAAAATGATAACCGCCGACGTTAATTTTAACCCCTTTGAACCATACCTTTTTTCAAAAAAGTCAGGCATAGTTTTAGCTTGAAGGCGTTGAGTCATATTTTTAGTTCTTTTCGCAATAATCTTCCACGCGAGAAGCGAACCTAATAACGCGTTGCCTATACCTATCCAAACGGAAGCCATTTGATACTGCATTCCGAATTTTCCAGCGTATCCTATAAAAATTACCGCCGAAAAATAGGTAGTTCCGTAAGCAAATGCGCTCATCCAACCGTTTAAGCCTTTTTTGCCTGCGTGTAAGGTGTCTTCTACCGTTTTTGTACGATTGCGTGTGTATACGGCAATTCCTACCATTCCAAGCGCGTATAATATTAAAATTATAGCGTCAATCCAATGAATAGTCATATTCTCTCTCCTTCGCATAAAAAAACCGCCGTAAAAAACGGCGGTATAATATAACCTATATAATTATAACTTTATCTTAAAACCGCGCATATTAAAACTGAAACTAATTGTAATAATAGTTTCTAAAATAATAATATCCAAAATATGCGTTATTATAAGCTTTCATATAACTAATATAACACTTACTTTCTCGTTTTGTCAACGGTATTCGACTTTTTTTTAAAAAAACCGATTTATCTTATCTACGGTCTAATAATTATACGTTTAACGTTTTGTTTTTCCGCATACTCAATCGTTTTTTAGTTCCGCCGTTTCTACCGCTAAACAACGCTATTACAAGCGAAGAATTAAGATTTTTCCCGAAACAGTATAACATAAAAAATAAAAAAAATTGCAAAATGATATGCACCCAAAAGTTAGAAAAACTTTTGGGGTGCATCAACTCCTACCGCCTTTTTAATTATTCAAATTTGAAAACTTTTTTACAATTTTCGGATAATATCTTTTTTCTTCCTTCGTCCGAAATAGGCAAAGAGAAAAATCTGTCAAGTTCTTTTTCGGGACTCCACATAGGATAATCCGTGCCGAATAAAACTTTATCGTAGCCGTAACGGTTTATTATTTCCGTTATTTGTTCGTCCGTTAAACAATAAAAGCTAGAAGAACAATCGACGTATAAATTTTTAAAACCGCAAAGCTCTATACTTGCCTGTTCGTATATAGACCATCCGCCTAAATGCGCGCCTATTAAAGTTAAATCGGGAAAGTCTTTTAAAACTTTCGTAAGTCTATTCGGATTAGAATTATCGTAACGCTTATCCCCCGTGTGCATTAAAATAGGTAAATTGTACTTGCAAGCAAGTTCGTACATTAAATAATTACGCTTTTCGTCTATTTTAAAATTTTGAATTTCGGGATGTAGCTTTATTCCTTTTAATCCTAACGAAACGATATGTTTTACGTCCGAAATCATATCTGGGCTGTCTTGATGAAGCGTGCCTAATCCTATTAGCTTTCCACCCGAAAATTCGACTTGCTCTGCAATGAAATTATTTATGCTGTTTACCTGTTTAGGCGTAGTCGCAACCGATTGCACTATAAACCTATCTATCCCCGCTTTTCCGCCTTGAAAAAATAAGTCGGAAACCGTACCGTAACAAGCGGAAACTACGCCGTAAAAATTATCCGTTCCGTGAACTGCCTTTTCCACGATTTTTTCGGGATAAATATGGCAGTGGGAATCTATTACTTCAAATCCGTTTTTCATATTATGCCGTTACTACGCTATCGGCTTTTTGTAAGCCTAACTTTTTAATAGCGTCTTCTCTCATTTTGTATTTTAAAATTTTACCCGCAACGTTCATCGGGAAAGAGTCCACAAAGTCGATATATTTAGGAACTTTATGTCTTGCCATATTTGCGTTGATGTACGCTTTCATTTCTTCAACGGTCATTTGTGCGCCGTCTTTTAAAATAATGCAAGCCATAATTTCTTCGCCGTATTGTTCGTCGGGAACGCCTATAACTTGAACGTCTTTAACCTTTGGATGAGTGTAAATAAATTCTTCTATTTCTTTAGGATAAATATTTTCACCACCCCTGATTATCATATCTTTTAATCTTCCCGTAATTCTATAATTACCTTCTGGCGTACGACAAGCTAAATCTCCCGTATGTAACCAACCGTCTTTATCTATTGCGCTAGCGGTAGCCTTAGGCATTTTATAATAGCCTTTCATAATATTATATCCCCTAGCTACGAATTCTCCCGTAACGTTATCGGGACAATCTTCTCCCGTTTCGGGATTGACTATTTTACATTCTATTTCGGGTAAAGCTCTTCCTACCGTACCAACTCTTACTTCAAGCGGGTCGTCGGTAGAACTCATAGTACAACCGGGGCTTGCTTCCGTTTGTCCGTAAACGATAGTAATTTCTTTCATATTCATTTTGTTTACGACGTCTTTCATTACGGATATAGGACAAGGACTTCCCGCCATTATACCCGTTCTCATATACGAGAAGTCGGTTTTAGCGAAATCTTCGTGTTCGAGTAAAGCGATAAACATCGTAGGAACGCCGTGAAATGCCGTTATATGTTCGTTATTGATACAACTTAATGCAGGCTTTGGTGAAAAATACGGCAACGGAAGTAACGTTGCGCCGTGCGTCATACTGGCGGTCATAGCAAGTACCATTCCGAAACAGTGGAACATAGGAACTTGTATCATCATTCTGTCGGCAGTGGATAAATCCATTCTGTCGCCTATACATTTTCCGTTGTTTACGATATTGTAGTGCGTAAGCATAACGCCTTTGGGAAATCCCGTAGTACCCGACGTGTATTGCATATTGCATACGTCGTTTTTATCTACCTTAGAAGCCATTTTATAAACTTCTTCTACTTTTACTTGATTTCCCCTTTCCAACGCTTCCGACCAAGTTAAGCAACCTTTTTGCTTAAATCCTACGGTTATTATATTACGCAAGAACGGTAAACGTTTGCAATGTAATTGTTCGCCTTGCTTTTTGTCTTTTAATTCGGGGCAAAGTTCGCTCATAATTGCGGAATAATCGGAATCTCTATATCCATTTACCATAACTAAAGTATGCGTATCGGATTGTTTTAACAAATATTCCGCTTCGTGAATTTTATACGCGGTATTTACGGTAACTAATATAGCGCCTATTTTGGTAGTTGCCCAAAAGGCAATATACCATTGCGGAACGTTTGTCGCCCAAACCGCGACCTTACTGCCCGCTTTTACGCCTAAGGCGATAAGCGTTTTTGCAAAAGCGTCTACGTCGTCCCTAAATTCGCTGTAAGTTCTAGTATAGTCGAGCGTAGTGTATTTAAACGCGTATTGGTCTGGAAATTCTTCCGCCATTTTATCCAAAACTTGCGAAAAAGTCATATCTATTAATAAATCTTTTTTCCAAATAAACTTACCCGTATGTGTTTTGTTATAATAATACGTGCTTTCGTTTTTAGCGGTATCCGAAAAACTTTTCATAAAGGTAACGAATTGTGAAAAAATAATTTCCATATCGTCAATTTCATCACACCACTTGGGGTCCCATACGAGCGAAATAAATCCGTCGTAGTTTACCGACCTTAAAGCAAGCATTACTTCTTTAATGGGGATTTCGCCTTCTCCCATTAAACGATACTCTATCTTACCGTTTGCAAAAACCGCGTCGTTTATTTGTACGTGTTTACAATACGCGCCCAAATTTTTTATTACTTGTTCGGGGTCTTCCTTTCCGTCGAAATAAGCGCCTGTAACGTTCCACAAAGCGCAAACGTTGTCGCTTGCAAAATCTTCGAGCATATCTCTTAACACTTTGGTATCCGCAAACACTCCCGAAGTTTCTATTAAAATTACTACGTTAACCTTTTCGGCGTACGGTAAAACCCTGCCTATAAGCTTTTTAACGACGTTTTTTGTATCGCTATTTTCTTTAATGGCTTTTACTCTAACGTAAGGAATGTGCATGCTTTTAGCTAAATCTAAGCATTTTTGCAATTCTTCTATCGTCTTGTCGTTTTCTACGCCAATATCGCATAAAGCGTCTATACAAGGAATGCTAAGCTTTCTTTCGTACAAAGTTCTTAAGGTTTGATTTATTTGATAGTCTTGAAAAGCGCCGTCCTTATCGGTGAAAAGTTTGTTATAAACGTTATGAAGTTCGATTCCGTTAAACTTTAAACTTTCGGCGATATCGCAAAATTCCTGAAAAGTATTTTCGTGCCAACCTCTTGTTGAAAAGGACAATTTCATACGTTTTCCTCCTCGTAAACGATTTTATTTACTGCTACGACGTAAGCCCTTATACTCGCGCCGATTATATCGGTAGAAATTCCGTTACCCGAATAAATTTTTCCGTCCTTGCGGAGTTTTACGAGCGCAAAACCCATCGCTTCTTTACCTTCCGTAACCGATTGAATTTGGAAATCGTCTAAATCGAAATGTTTGCCGATTAAAAGCTCCAACGCCTTAATGGAAGCGTCGATAGGTCCGTCCCCCATACAAACGCCTTGCAAAACTTCGCCTTTATAATCGAGCGAAATTTGCGCTTGCGCCGTCATAACGTTACCGCTCGTAACTAAATAATTTTTAAGTTGATAGGTGCTTGGAACTTGCATTGCAACGCTTGCTACTATTGCGTCTAACTCCTTTGCTCCTACGTTTTTCTTTTCGGCAACTCTGCAAAATTCTTCGTAAACTTTGTTTTCGTCCTCTTCGGATAATTCGTACCCGAGAGTTTCCGCCATTTTTACAACGGTTTCTTTATCATCGTTTTTGTTAAGTTTTATTGCGCTGTTTTCAACGTTAAATTGCTTAATTTCGCCTTGCGAATTGTCGATTTTTAAAATTCTTTTTATCATAGCGGAAAGTCTATGAATTTCGGTTTGCCTAATACTGCTTTCTATTCCGAAAGATTGTCCGCAATTTTTAACTAAATTTGCAAAAACTTCTAAGTTTACGTCGTCGCCGTTTAAGCTGGTTTTAATTCCGCTTGCCCCGTTTTTAACCGCTAACAACGCTTGCGAAGTTGCTAGTCCGTTTTTATCCGAACAATCGCAAAATACGGGAACGGAACAGCTAGACGCGAATTCGCCTATAAACGAACCGAATTCGTCGGGCATCATAACTCCCGCTTCGTCGCTTAAAGTTACAAGCGCTACGCCGTTTTTTACCCCCGTTTCTATCATTTGAGCTACGAAATCTTTATCCGCTCTCGTTGCGTCGGATAAATAAAGTTCTACGTCGTCGATTTTACTTTTTGCATACTTTATAACTTCTTCCGCCCATAAAAGCATTTTGGGGGCTTTTTTGTGGAAAGTGTATTCCATACCTACGCTAGATACGGGTAATTCTATTCTTATTCTCTTTTTATTAGTGTTTTGTAAAGCAGTTACCGCGTCGTCAACGCTTTGTAAATCTTTTCCCGCTCCTACCGAAATTACAGCGTCTTTTGCGATAGACGAAATAGTTTTAACAAGCAAAATGTCAGCTTTACCACAAGCAATTTCACCTAGTTCTATTACGTCAACGTCGGTTTTGTATAGGTATCTCGAAATTTCGAGTTTTTCTTTGAAAGAAAGTGTTTCTTGCCTTGTTAAAGTTGCGTCTGAAATAATAATTTTTTTCATTTTTGCTCCTTATTTTTATATTGATAAAAATATTTTTTAATTATTTT
>CAJMEI010000008.1 GCA_905212395.1 uncultured Christensenella sp.
TAAATTTTGAAGGAGTTTATTATGGTAAAACGCACTCCGCCTATGGGTTGGAACACCTGGAATACTTTTGCCGAAAACATTAACGAAGACCTACTTAAAAAAACCGCCGACTTTATGGTTTCGAGCGGGTTTAAAGACGCCGGATACGAATACGTGATAATAGACGACTGTTGGGCGTTAAAAGATAGAGACGAAAACGGAAAATTAGTTGCCGACCCCGTAAAATTCCCGTCCGGAATGAAAGCGCTTGGGGACTATCTTCACAATTTAGGTTTAAAATTCGGAATATACTCTTGCGTGGGAACGCAAACGTGCCAACGTTACCCCGGCAGTTTCGATTACGAATTTATAGACGCAAAAACTTTTGCCGAATGGGGCGTCGACTATTTAAAATACGATTTTTGTTATAAACCAAACTCCCTTTCGGGCGAAATTTTATACCGTAGAATGAGTATTGCCTTAGCTAATTGCGGACGAGATATTTTATTTAACGCTTGCAGTTGGGGAGCGGAAGAAACTCATAAATGGATAAATTCTACCGACGTCCACGCGTGGCGTTCTACGGAAGATATTTTCGACAATTATAAGTCGATAGAAAATCTGTTTTTAAAACAATATAACCTACTCGGCTACGGCGGAATAAACTCTTTTAACGATATGGATATGCTAGTCGTAGGAATGAAAGGAAAAGGCAACGTCGGACTTGGCGGAATGACTAAGGAAGAATATATTACCCACTTTAATATTTGGGCTTTTATGGCTAGCAATTTAATTATCGGTTGCGACCTGTTAAACACCGATAAAGAATATATAGACGTACTTTTAAACAAAGACGTTATCGCGATAAATCAAGACGAATCGGTAAGACAGCCCTTTATTATTCACGACAATACGCCTACTCAAAAAATTTTGGGAAGACATTTATCTAACGGAGATTTGGCGTTTTTACTTTTAAATTTAGGCGATACCGAAAGTTGCAATTTCAGTTTTAACCTAGAATCGATAGGATTAAACAGAATTACGGGGAAAACGCTACTCGTTAAAGATTTAAACTCTAAAAAGGAATTTAAAATTACAAACGGAGTGTTTGACGTTTCGCCCTACAAATTAAAACCGCATTGCTCGCTTTTGTTTAGAGCAAAAGTCGTGGATTTATGACAACGTTATGTTCTCACTGCAAAAGAGAAGTTAGCAAAACGGAAATAGGGCTTACTAAAAAGCTTTTGGGCAAAAACACGACTAATTTTTTGTGTTTAAAGTGTTTAAGTTCTTATTTTAACGTGGACGAAAATTTATTAAAAGAAAAGGTCGAACAATTTAAAAAATCGGGTTGTTCGTTATTTATTTAAATAAGGAGTATAGAAAAATGCCGTTAAACGAATTTAGAAAAACTTTTAAAATGGAAATCGGAAAAGCAGGATTCGATAGAAATATCACCGCAAAATACCTTATGGAACTTTTTCAAGAAGTAGCAACGGAAAGCGCGGAAGAATTAGGCTTTGGCTACAAAGCGTTACTTTCGATAGGTCAAGCATGGGTTATAAACAAAGTAAAATTCGTTTTCTATAAAAAAATTAAAATAGGCGACGAAATTACGTTTACTACTTGGCCGTTAGCTCCCAAACACTATACTTGCGACAGAGATTTCGAAGGCTATAACCAAAAAGGCGAAAAAGTTTTCGCAGGGACTAGCGTTTGGAATTTAATAGATTTGGAAAAAAGATGTTTATGTCTTACAAAAGAAATTAAAAAATTAAAAATAGACTATCCCACGAAAAGGGCTTTATCTTCGCTAGATTTTAATCGTTTTAATTTCGATAACGACTCTTTTACGAGAACTTACGCTAAAAAAATAAGAATTTCAGATTTAGACGTAAACAACCACGTAAACAATACCAACTACGTAAATTATTCGGTTGACTGTTTAGATAAAACCACCTATAAAAAGGGAATGGCAAGTTTTGAAATTCGTTTCCACAGGGAACTTTTATGGGGCGACCAACTAGAAGTTTTCTACAAAAAAGACGGTAAAAATAATTATATCGTCGGAAACAAAGTAAACGGCGAACCTGTATTTTCGACTTTAATCGAAGCTAACGAATAATGAAACTTAACGAAGATTTATTAATCGGTAAAAAAAGCGTTGCGGTTGCCCTTTCGGGCGGAAAAGACAGTATGGCGCTACTCAATTTGCTTTTAGAAAGCAAAACTTTTAAAGGACAGGTTAAGGCTATCAACGTAGAACACGGTATGCGCGGAGAAAGCTCTGTAAAAGATAGCGAATTCGTAAAAAGCTATTGCAAGCAAAAAAACGTACCGTTAAAATGCTATACTGTAAACGCGCCGGAATATTCCGAAAAAAACAAAACTTCCTTAGAAGAAGGCGCGCGAATTTTAAGATATTCTTGTTTTAAAGACGCTTACGACAGCGGTTTTTGCGACGCAGTCGCCACAGCTCATCACTTATCCGACAATGCCGAAACTATGTTATTTAATTTATTTCGCGGTTCGTCTTTATACGGAATGAGCGGAATAAAAGAGCAAAACGGAATTTATATCCGCCCCATTTTAAGCGTTTCAAGGGAAGAAATCGACCTATACGTCGATAAAAACGCAATTCCCTACGTTCAAGACGAAACGAACTTCGATGAAAATTACACAAGAAATTTTTTAAGATTAAAAATAATTCCTTTGATAAAACAAATTTTCCCCGAAGTGGAAAACTCTTTAAAAAGATTTGCCGATGAAAGCAAACTCGTTTCCGACTATTTAAACGAAGTTGCGGAAAAAACGATTATTTACGGAAAAGAAGTTAAAATTCCCGTTTCCGCCGATAGCGCGATAATTTCGCTTTGCACAATTAAAGCCTTAAAATATTTAGGCGTTTATAAAGATTACGAAAGAAAGCATTCTCAACTTACGTTGAAACTTTTAAATTGCTCTAACGGAACTACGATTGATTTAATAAAAAACGTTAAAGCGGTTAAAGATTACAATTTTATAACGCTCTACAAAGCGGAAGAAAAAGAAAACGAGCAAGTAAAATTTAAAACGGGAACAACGGTTTTTAACGGCAAGGAAATAACCGTAAAACCGCTTAATAACGGCGAATTAAAAGGCAAAAAAGAACTTTATTTCGACTTAGATAAAATTCCACCAAACGCAGTTTTTAGAACTAGAATGGACGGGGACAATTTTACCCCCTTTAAAAGCGGAAGTAAAAAACTGAAAAAATATTTGATAGATAAAAAAATTCCGTCTAGAAAAAGGGACAAACTTACTTTAATTGCTTGCGAAAACGAAGTTTACGCCATATTGGGAGTAGAAATTTCCGACAAAATAAAAATTGAAAAAAATACGCAAAATATTTATACTATGGGAGAAAAATTGCTATGAGTATGTACGACGATTTGGAAAAAATTCTAATCACTAAAGAACAGCTACGCCAAAGGGTTGAAGAATTAGGAAAACAACTTGATAAAGATTATCAAGGCAAAGAACCTATAATGATATGCGTTTTAAACGGTAGCGTTATTTTTTACAGCGATTTGGTAAGAGCCATGAAAGAACCCGTAAGACTGAGTTTTATCACCCTTTCGAGCTACGGCGACGGAACGGAAACTATGGGCACGGTTAAAGTAGTAAGCGATTTAAGAGTAGACATTGCGGGGAAAGACGTAGTTATAGTCGAAGATATCGTAGACAGCGGAATTACGCTTACGAATTTAGTTAAAATGCTTAACGAACGCCACCCTGCAAGCGTAAAAATTATAACCTTGCTCGACAAATACAAAAACCGTAGAGTTCCGTTCGAACCCGATTATTACGGTTTTAAAATAGAAAACGAATTCGTTGTAGGATACGGTTTAGATTACGCGCAAAAATACCGCAATCTTCCCGAAGTCGGCGTTTTAAAACACTAAAAGTACGGCTATAAGTCGATAAAAGGCTAAAAACTATAATATACGGCGAACGGTTTAAAACCGTTCGCCGTATTATTATGAAAGGTGAATTATACTTTTAAGTGCAACAGTTACAAGCAAAAAATAAGTTTATATAAATCTATGGCATAATCTAACTAGTTGCTTTTAATTTTCACTGCGGAGCGCGACTACGGGGTCTTTTTTAGACGCTATTCTCGACGGGATAAATCCTGCAATCGTAGTTAAAACCATACTTATAAGCATAAGTATAAGCGCGCTAAACGCAGGCAATTTTACTTTAATTGCAACGCCCGTAAGTTTTAACAATATTGCGTTTATCGGAAGATTTAAAAGCATTGCTATAATAATTCCAAGTAACCCGCTGGCAAAACCAATAAGCAAAGCTTCCGCGTTGAAAACGCTTGCAACGTTGCCTTTGGACGCTCCTATCGACCTTAACACGCCTATTTCTTTGGTACGTTCTAAAACGGATATATAGGTAATAATACCTATCATTATAGAAGAAACTATTAAAGAAATTGACACGAACGCTATTAAAACGTATGTTATTGCGTTTACAATTTTACTTACGCTTGTAAAAAGCGAACCCATCATATCGGAATACTCTATTTCTTCGCTAGGATTTTTTTCGTTATACTCTTTTATAAAATCGGTAACGTAATCTTTATTGTCGAAATCGGAAGCGTAAATGCTAATATTGTAAGGACTGTCTAAATCAGACGTTTTTAAGGTATTGGTTACGTCGGTAGCCTTTACGTCAGCTTTAACGGGGTTGCCGTCCGCATCCGTAATTATTTGACCGTTTTTGTCTTTTTTGTCGCTTGCAAAAATAGAAAACGCGGAATTTAAAGCGGTTTGTCTTTCTGCGTCGTCGACAAGAGAAAGTGTAGAATTCAATAACGTCATTATATCGCAATTGTTAGTTTGGTTTGTCAACCATTCGGATAAAGAATTAGAATAAACTATTCCACCGCTTCCCGTTAAACAACCCGCGTTAAGCCCTTTTTTAAGCCTTATTACTCCCGTAACCTTTATATTCAACACGTTTTCGTCGTTACTTTTTAAAAACTCTTGGTAGTTTTCTTTTTTAACGACTTTTCCGTCAACTATTTCGTATTCGGTAAATACGGGAGCGATTTTATAAGAAGTGTTTTCTAAAATCTCTTCAAATGGTATTTTTTCGTTTTTTTCGTTTAAATTATACTGTATCCCCATTCCGTTAATAACTTTTTGTATAAAGAAATCTTTTTTATCGGAATTAACGGTAAAATATTCTTTCCACGTAGCGTAAGAGCCTTTATCCAGTATTTTGCCGTTTTTATTTATATCGTCAATTACGGATTGATAAGCCGAAATAAATTTATCTATAAATCCGCCCGAAATCATATTATCCAAAATACCGTAAAGCATAAACCCTTCGCTTCTCATTCCCAAAGCAAACAATACGTTATCCGCAATTTGGTTGTATTCGTCAACGACTAATATGACTTCTTCTTTTTTGTTTGAGTTTGGCCAATCCCCCCTTAATAATTCGTATTGTTGTTTAACCAGTTTCCAGTTGTCTACAAGTTTTTTAGTTTCTTTATCGTACTTTACAAGCGTTTTACCAAAAGGATTCATATAATCGAACATCGGCATAACGTACGTTTCGAAAACTTCCGAATATAAACCTTTGGTCGGATCTATTCTTGTACTGTCGTAAGGATAAAGTAACCTGTAATTGTTAATTGTTGCTTCATAGTCGGGAGAATCAATCGGTACCATATTTTTTATCTTTGTACCATTACCGTAAAACATCATAGAAGAAGTATAGCTATACCTTATCCCGTGTATTTTATCGTTGTCTATATTTTGTTCGAGATAATTTTTAAAGTTTTTAAGCTCTACGGTTTTTACCGAACCAACAAATTTTTCAACGATGTTTTCCATTTGACTATTAGAAGAAAAGTAATCGCCCGTAGGATACTTTTTGCCTTCTCTTTCTCCGCCCGTCATTAAAGAAGAAAACGCATCCATATAATTTATGGATTGTTGCGAAACGGTTACGGGAGAAGAAGAAAGAGTATCCCTTTGGATATTATCTATGTACCCTTGAAATCCAGATGATACGGACATAATCAAGGCAATTCCTATAATACCTATACTGCCCGCGATTGAAACTAAAATCGTTCTCGCTTTTTTGGTAAATAAGTTTTTTAGCGAAAGAGAAAACGCCGTAAACCAACTCATAGACGCCTTTTTCTTTCTTTTTTTAACTTTTTTCTGTTTAGAAATTAAATCGTTTCCTTTTTGTTCGCCTAACCCGACAGAATTATCTTCGCTTTTACTTTGCTCGTCTTGCTCGTTAGCTTTTTCTATTTCCGCGTTTAATTCTTCTTGCGTTACGGGGTTAGAATCGTCGAATACTTTTCCGTCCGCCATTTTTATTATTCTGTCGGAATATTTTACCGCTAAGTCCGGATTGTGCGTTACCATAATAACGAGCCTGTCTTTTGCGATATCCTTTAAAATATCCATAACGGAAATGCTCGTTTCGGTGTCTAGCGCGCCGGTAGGTTCGTCCGCCAAAATTATGTCGGGATTGTTTACTATCGCCCTTGCAATTGCAACCCTTTGCATTTGTCCGCCCGATAGCTGATTAGGCTTTTTATTTATTTCCTTTTCAAGCCCTACTCTTATTAAAGCTTGCTTAGCTCTTTCTCTTCTTTCGGATTTTTTTACCCCCGATAGCGTTAAGGCGAGTTCTACGTTTTCCAAAACGCTTTGGTGCATTATTAAGTTGTAACTTTGGAAAATAAAGCCGATAGAATGGTTACGGTAATTATCCCAGTCCCTAGAAGAATAATCTTTGGTGGAAACACCGTTTATTATTAGGTCGCCAGAAGTGTATTTGTCCAGCCCGCCCATAATGTTAAGCAACGTTGTTTTTCCGCAACCGGACTGCCCTAATATTGCCACGAATTCGCTTTTTCTAAATTCGAGCGTTACTCCTTTTAACGCGTGTACTATAAGTTCGCCCGAAACGTAGTCTTTTGTAACGTCTTGTAATTTTAACATTTTATCTCCTTTCGACGTTTTTAAATATAATATCCTTTTAAACTTAAATAGAACTTTATTTTTATGTTAAAAATATATCATACGCTTATTTTTATGTCAACTTTTATAAATACGTGTTTTTTCAATTTTGCTCGTTTTTCAAAAAATCTAATTTTCATTTTTTAAACTTGCAATTTATTTAAAAAATATAGACCGAATTTTCTATTTGTAAAAAATTCGGTCTTTTAAATTATTTGTTTTTTTTAGTAAACTTGTCTAGCGTAGAGTCTATTTTTTGCTTTTGCGCCGGCGCTACTTGATAGTAACCTTTTTCTTGCATCGCGCTGAAAATTTTATATTGTCCGTCGGCAACTTCGCCTAAAAACTTTTTAATTTGCGTCCTTAACCTATTGTTTGTCATTTCGGTTAAGGCGGTTGCGTATAGTTTAACTAAATCTTTTTCGCTAGTTAGCATATCGGTTAATATTTCTTCTTCCGTTAATGTGTTTGAATTATTCATTTTTCTCTCCTTAATCAAGATTTTTTAATAGCATGCTTACTCTTTGCTTGTGCATCGAACTTATAAGTCCCATTTGTTCCTTAATTTTTTCATCCTTGACCATACTCATATAACTTTGCAATTTTTTGCAAAATAAATCTTCTATGGTAACTAATTCGGAAATAAATCCGACTTCTTTTTCTTTTAATCCTGTCATAAAAAAACCTCCTTTAAATAATTTTTAACTTAAAGGAAGTTTTTTAAACCTATTATTTTATTTTTTTACATTAAAAGATTGCCTTCGTCGGTTTCTATAACTTTAAAGATATTTACTTCGTTTCCGCTAACGGCGTCAACGTAAATAAAATATTTTGCTCCGTTATATTCGCCCGCAACTTCCCAGCAAGTTCTTTCGCTAGTCGTTCCTACGGGAACTACCGCTTTTCTTACGCCGGTAACGTTAATCTTTCCTGCTTTTTCCATTGCTTGTTCTTTGGAAAGTTCAAATTTCCCCGCGCTTCTTTCGGTATGGTTTAAATAGTAATTTTTAGCTTCCATTCCGAAAACTTGACCTTTTTCTCTACAAATATTGAGTTTTATTAAATCTCCGTAGAAAATTACTCCGCCTTTTTCGTAAGCGTAATTTACCGTGGTGTAAGTTCCGTTAGTTTCCGTCCAAACGGCTTTCATATTATCTATTCCCATAGCGGATAAGAATTCTAAACCGTTATTTATACATTCTTGTTCTGATAAATCCCCTTCCTTACAAGTTTTAGCGTAATTAAACGTTAAAAGCTTTCCGCCTTTTTTAGAAATTTGAGCGAATACTTCCACTCCGTTTTCATCTTGTCCCCTTACGTTAAAACATTCGTACTGACCGCTTACCGAACCTAAAACTTCTACCATATTTAAAGAATAATCTTTAAAATATTTTTTAAAGTTTTCTTCCGCGGTTTTTTCGGTTATTTCTTTTCCCGTAAGTCCTTTTACTTCTCTATTGGTAAGCCCGTCGGAGAAAGGTCCGTCGTAGATGAGTTGCGGATAATCTACCGCTTGATTTTCCATTTCGGAAAAAAGTTTAACGCCGAATGCGTCGGGAGAAGAAAACAAATCTTCTATTTTAGCTCCGTCGTTTATTTCTTTATTTAAAGAAATTAGGTTGCTTTTTAATATCGAATTTCTTTCCTTTAACGTTTCTACGTTTTCAAACTCTTGTTCGGATATAGAATACCCGTCTATAAGTCGATTATTAAGATATTTTGAATAATCTCCCATTTGATTTATGAATTTAGCGGTGTTATACTTGTTTTCGTAATCTATGGGAAGATTTTGTAGTCCGTGTTCGGCAAGCAGACTTTGGGAAGAAATTTCTCCGAATAATTTTTGTTGTTCTTTTTTATCGGAAGAAACTAATACCTTACTTAAATTTACGTCTATATTGTCAACGTAGTCTACTAAATCGGAAAAGTTTTGTCTGTACTGATAATCAACTTCCGATTTAATAAAAGTTCTGTCGCCCATCATATAAACGGTTAAAATGCTTGCCAAAACTAAACACGCAGTTCCTAAAGATATTACCGCCGTAAGCCAAGGCGCAATAGATTTTCTGTTGCCCCTTAACTGCCTTTTTTGCTCTTTCTTGCGAGCTTTTTCTTGTTTTAAAGCGGTAATTCTTGCCCTTTTTTCTTCTTTACTTTCGTGCTTTCTGGCAAGTTTTCTCTCTCTTTTTTCTTCTCTAAGCTGTTCTTTCGCCATTTGCTTTTCACGCTTTTTTTGCGCTTGCAAGCGTTGCAACTGCTTTTTTCTTTGCATTTTTTGCTCTTTTATCGCTTGCTTTTTTTGATTTTTTTGTGCTAGTTTTTCTTGCCTTACCGCTTGTTTTTGGGCTTTTTCGCTAGCCTTTTTTTCGGCTTTTTCTTTTTTTATTTCTTCTTTACGCTTTTTATTTTGTTCTTTTAAAAGCTTTGCTTGTTTCTTTTTTTGTTCCGCCTCTTGTTTTGCGTGTTTTTTCTGTTGTTCTTTTAAAGCTTCTTTTTCTTTTTTAATTTTAGCGTCTTTTACTCTTTTATCGGCTTTTTTTTTTTTTTTTTTTTTTTTTTTTTCTTTTTTTGTTTTTTTTTTTTTTTTTTTTTAACACTTTTTTCGGCTTGTAAATTTTCTTTTTCCTTTTTTTGCTCTAAATTTTCTACGTTTTTATTATTATCAACGCTTTTTTGAGAAGCTTTTTTTACTTTTTCTTTCGCGCTGTTATTCTTATTTTCCATATTTCCTCCTTATACTGCAAAAACGTGATTGCCTATAGTAGTCAACGTTTTTCTTGAAAATATCCACGAACTCGTAGCGATAGCCGGATTATAGTAATACAACGCTCCGTTAGTCGGGTCCCAACCGTTTAACGCGTCTTTCGCGGCTTTTTTTGCCGTTTGGTCGGGAGCTAAATTTATTTGTCCGTCGCTAACTGCGGTAAATGCGTTTTTTTGATAAATAACGCCGGAAATGGTGTTGGGGAAAGACGAACTTTTTACCCTGTTTAAAACTACCGCGCCGACTGCTACTTGTCCCGTATAGCTTTCTCCCCTTGCTTCTCCGTAAATCAATTTAGCAAGCAAGTTTAAATCGTTATCCGAATAATTGCTCCCGCTAGTCGAAGTTGACGAACTCGACGTAGAAATTCCTAACGCTTTTAACGTTTTAGCGCCTACTATTCCGTCCGCCGTAAGCCCGTTTTTGCGTTGGAAATACATAACGGCTTTTTTAGTTTGCGCGCCGTAAATTCCGTCTACGCTACCGCTATAATATCCCCATTTTTTTAATTTGGTTTGAATGGTTTTTACCATACTGCCCGTTTGTCCTTGTTTTATTACGGTTGCGCATTGTACGGAATTTTCCGCCCTATACTTATTTACCGTAAACGCCGTAGAAAATATCGCCGTAAAACAAATGATACTTACGAGCAAAAAAATCTTTACGTATTTTTTCATTTATCCTCCTAATTTGCAAGCGTAAAGTTACTTGCCGTTTTCCTTAAAGCGACGGATAATTTCTACGATTTTAGACTTGTATTTAACGGGAGTAGCGGAATTTACGAAACATAAAGGCGGATACACTACGCACCACCAATTATTTCCGTCCGCTTTTCCAAGCTCTACGATTATACTGTCGTACACGCCCGACGGTAAACTTTCTCCGTCGTAAACTCTCGTTGGGAAATATTCTTGCCTAATACAAGTTTTGGCTTTATAATTAAATCCATTTTTTAATAGGCAAGCGTTTGCTATATCGTCCATTTTCCCCGTTAAAGAATTTATCGTGTCTATCGCTTGTTCCTTCGAGTTGCAAGAAGATATATAAGGGGTTAAAAATAAAACGAGTTTATCTTTAATTTCGTATTTAACCATTTGGTCGGCTTGCTCGTTACTGTTAGCCCTGACGTGTATTCTTAAATACTCCGTAACAATTTCTTGCTTAGGTTGTCTAAAAGCGAAAAATATCGTCGTTAAACTTATTATGCCTATTAAAATTAAAGTTATACCTTTTTTATTCATAAAAAAATCCCCCGAAAGTGATAATACAATGATTACCGCTTTTCAGGGGTTTTATACTTATAATTTTTTATTTTTTCAAAACGCTTTCGCAGTAAAAACAATTAGGAAATTCCCTTTTTAATTTTTTAACCGCTTTTTTTGCCTGCGACTTTTTATAGAACGCCGCGTACACCGCGCTACCGCTTCCACTCATATTTACCATAGGGCTAAACTTAAATAAATACGTTTCGCACTTTTCAATATTTTCGTTTAATATCTTTGCGGGATATTTAAGACAGTTGTCGAGTTCTACGAGTTTTTTGTCATTTAGTCCCGCTATAAGTCGATTATTGTCAATAAATCCTTTCTTTTCTCCGCTGTCGTATAGCGAAAAACACTTTGCAGTGTCCACCCCGCCGTCGCACGCAATAACGGCAAAATAAAGTTTATTTTTAAGCTTTACGCTTTCAACTTTTTCTCCGCGACCACGCATTAAATTCGTTCCGCCCGCGTATTGCACGGGACAGTCGCTACCAGAGCTAACTATTATAGAATTAAAAACGCTTTCATCTACGAAAGGATAAAGTTTTTTTAATCCGTTTATTATTCCTACGGAATCCGCGCTAGACCCGCCAAGACCTGAACTTAAAGGAATTTTTTTCTCGATTATTGCCGTTGCTCCAAGTTTCGTTTGCTCGTAAAAAGCTTTTAACGTTTTAAAGGCGTTGTCCTTTTGGCAAGGAACGTTAAAGTTTTTGTATTTAACTGAAAGAGCCTTACTTTTTTTAATTTTTATCTCATCCGCTAGCGTTATTTCCGTTACCAAGCTTTCAAGTTCGTGATAACCGTTTTTTACGCCTAATACGTTTAAAGATAAATTGATTTTTGCTTTTGCTTTGATTTTCATAATAAATTAAATTCTTCTATATACTATAATTTTTTGATTTTCTTTTAAAGGGAAAGTAACGTCGTTTTGTTCCGTAACCGTATCGGGCGAAACTTTTAACGCCTTACAAATTTCCCACAGTCCGTCGTTTTTATCGGGGATATACACGCTGAACGCGCTATCGCATTTAGGTAGGTCTTTGCCTTCTTCCATAGCTGTTACCGCCACGAAACTCTCTTTAACGGAATGCTCGTAATTTATTGCTATTTCGCTTTCCAGTTCAACTTCCCCGTTTCTGAGTTTAGCGTTTATTCCTTTCGTTATACAATAGCAGTTTTCTATATCATCGTCGCAATCGAAAGCCACGCTAAAAGGCATTTCGGCTAGTTTTGAAACCGTTTGGTTGTTTACTTCGAATAAACAATAACACGATAAAACTCCGTCGGCTATTATTTTATTTTTTTCTTTTTTAAAGGTTACTCCGTAAACTCTGTCGTCTAGGCAGGTTATAAGCCTTGCGTTTTCTATCACTTCGCAAAAAGCCTTACCGCGAGTTTTTTCACACGCGTAATTCTCGCCTTTTACTTTTTTAATTTCGACTTTTTCTTTCGCAAGACTTAACTCTTTTTCGGTAGAAAAAAGGTCGTCTACGAAAACTAATTCTTTCGTGCCGTAAACTTTTGCGCGTAAAGAAATGCTTATTTGCGAACTTATAGTCGACTTTTCTTTGCCTTCGTCCACAAAAACTTTTAACGCCGTTTTGCCTACCGTTACGCTTGCAAAACTTACGTCGTCCACGTTAACACCGTCCCCTTCTAATTCTAATCGGAAAGGAATTACTCTATACTCTTTTATAATATCACTTTTTTCGTTAATTGGCAACAGGGCTATCGTTAAAATTATTTCTCCGTCGCAAATAACAGTATTTATTCCGCACTGACATGAAGTTATTACTCCTTGAGCGTACGTTGACAAAACGTTTTTTATTTGTCCGCATTCGAATTCGTCGTCAAGGGTAAAAGAACGCTCCGTACAGCACTTTTGTTCGGTTAAAGTAATGGTTTTTTTATTGAAATAATAATCTTCTCCGCCTGTTAAAAGTTGCTTGGTTTTACACCTTTCGACTTCCGCTTTCGCCGTTATTTGCGCGACTATTTTTATTCTGTCGTTTTTTTCACAAGAAACGTTTTCAACGTTAAAAGAAAGCGTAGCTTTATCGCTTGCCTGACAGTCCGCCTGCATAGAATCGGAAAAATCTACGCCTAATTCCTTTCTGCGGATTTCCCCTTCTAAAAGATAAACTACGTTGAATATTATTCTTCCGCTAAACTTTATTTCTCCGTCTAAACACTCATACCCTGTCGTTACGCACGACGATTGAAGCGATAAAACGTCCCTGACTTCACAAGAAATGTCGCTGTTGGCTTCTACGTTTACGGTTGTAGATTTTTTAACTACTTCCGCGTTATTTATTGCTCCGTACTCTGCTTTTCCCATAATCCCCTCCTATTTGGCTTAGTAATTTCAATAGCTACGGTTAAAATATATGTTACTTAAAACGCCTTTATTACATATAATAGATAAGAACTAGCCGAAAAATAATAAAAAAGCAAAAATAATTAAAAAAAAATAAAAAAAATAGTTTACAAATACAAACAATACTAATATAATAATGAAAGTAAATTTTAGAGTTTCCCGTAAGCAGTTTAAACAACGCTATACGGATTAAATTTCTTACGGTTTACTAAGGTTATTTTTCGAAGATAGCAAAGGAGATAATTATGGCAAAATACGTTAAATGTCCTAGATGCGATTTGAATTATATTTTAGAAGGCGAACAATATTGCGACGTTTGCAAAGCAGAACTTAAATTAGGTCCGCAACTTATGTACGCGGACGATGAAGATAAAGCGGAAGAAAAACTTTGCCCCAAGTGCAAACAAGTTTACATTTTCATAGACGAAGATATGTGCGAGAATTGTAGAGAATTAAACTCTTACGACGATATCGAACCCGAAACGGACGACGAAAACGACGAAAAGTGGAGAGATTTTCTTGACGAAGACGAAAAAGAAGAAATTTCCAACTCGGGCGATAAAGAAGAAGATATGATTTCTCTTTCTAAAATCGCGGAAGAAGAGTTGGACGAATTCGAAGATGAAGAGGAGGAAGAAGAAGACGAAGAATATTCTTCCGACGACGATGACGACGATTTCGACAATATAGAAATTAACGAAGCCGACTTCGAAGAAGAGGATGAAGACGAAGAAGACGAAAATAACGACGATGACGATTTGTTTTAATTTTATTTAAAAATTCTCCATACATCATTGCAGGTTATATATATCGATAAAGTAATTAATATAAAAAATCCTGCAGATTGTATAAACATTTCAGTTTTTT
>CAJMEI010000009.1 GCA_905212395.1 uncultured Christensenella sp.
AAAAATGATACTAAATTAATATGATTAATATAATTGTTGACATATATTTGATAATAATATATACTTTAATAGTATTACGGGGAAGTTATGGAAATATTTATAATTATAGCGATAGGTATAATAATTTTATGCTTTTTAGTTGCGTTTAGAATTGTCGGAAAAATTATAAAAACCATTTTTAAATTTTTTAGATTTTTGTTTGGTAGAGGAGAAAAAGAAGTTTCCGCTACTCAAATTGAAACAAAAAATGCTCAATCTCGACAAACTAACGTTCCCCCGTTGCCGATAAAACCCACGTACGACGACTTATTTATAGATTGTCCTTATTGCGGTGGGCAAAATAAAAAAAGCGAAATCAAATGCGTTTATTGCGGAGCTCCGTTACATAAAAAAGAATCGGTAAATAAAAACTAAAGTTAAGCGATTGTTTTAATAAACAATCGCTATTATTATGCTAAAACAGGCTAGGAGTTGCAGATGTTTTAAGTTTAAGTTACCGTGTAAAAACTACGTTAAAAATAGATAATCCGTTATTTAAGTAAAATAATTTTAATTTTTTTTGTCTTTTTTAGAATTATGTTTTTTATTTTATATCTATTGAAAAAAAAGGCGCTAAGTGGTATAATATTTTTATTATCATGTTTTTAACGAAATAGATAATCGTTTAAAAAATGCTTGATTTTTTGTTTTAAAAAAATAATTCAAAAAATACTTTTTTAGGAGTAGACATGGAAAAGAAAACGGCTTTAATTATCGGCGCAGGACCTGCGGGACTTACTGCGGGATACGAATTTTTAACTAAATCGGACGTGCATCCCATTATTTTAGAAGCTGAAAATTTTGTCGGCGGAATTTCGCGTACGGTAAACTATAAAGGTAATCGTATGGATATAGGCGGACACAGGTTTTTTTCCAAAGACGAAAAAGTAGTTGAAATTTGGAAGCACTTTCTTCCCGTCCAAGGACAGCCCGCAAAAGACGATTTAGTTTTAAATAGATATAAACCCTTAGTCGAAAAGGGTCCCGACCCCGAAAAAGTAGACGAAACAATGCTTATAAGGGATAGAATTTCAAGAATACTTTTCTTGCGTAAATTTTTTGATTATCCTATTTCCTTAAAATTTTCCACTTTTAAAAATATGGGCTTTAAACGCACCATGAAAGCGGGATTTGGATATATAGGCAGTTGTTTTCATAAAAGAAAAGAAGATAATTTAGAAAACTTTTATATAAATCGTTTCGGAAAGCCGTTATATTCTATGTTTTTCGAAGATTATACCGAAAAAGTTTGGGGCGTTCATCCTAGCAATATATCCGCCGACTGGGGCGCGCAAAGGGTAAAAGGTTTGTCTATATGGAAAGCAATAAAAAACGCGCTTGCAAAGCCTTTTAGAAAGAAAAATTCCAAAGTAGAAACGAGTTTAATAGAGCAGTTTATGTATCCTAAAAAGGGACCCGGACAGCTTTACGAAACTATGGCGGAAGATATTTTGGCAAGGGGCGGAGAGATTATAAAAAATCAAACCGTAGTTAAAATTAATTTAGAAGACGGAAAAATTAAATCGGTAATAGCCGAAAACGAAAAAGGCGAACAAACCGAATATACTGCCGATTATTATATTTCTTCTATGCCGATAAAAGACTTATTAGTCGCAATCGGTCAAGAAAATTCCCCTTTAGAAGTTTACGACACCGCCGTAAATTTGCCGTATAGAGATTTTATAACGGTAGGACTTTTATTAGATAAATTAAAAGTAGAAAATAAAACGAAAATAAAAACCATAAACAATATCGTTCCCGATTGCTGGATATACGTTCAGGAAAAAGACGTAAAACTCGGAAGAATACAGATATTCAACAACTGGTCGCCTTATATGGTTAGCGACGAAGATAAAATTTGGATAGGCTTAGAGTATTTCTGTAACGAAGGCGACGAAGCGTGGACTTGTCCCGACGACGAATTTATTAAAAAAGCCATTGACGAATTAGTAAAAATAAACGTAATAGAGAGTAGCGAAAACGTGTTCGATTCTACGATAGTCCACGTTAAAAAAGCATATCCCGCATATTTCGGAACTTACGAAAATTTTGACGTAGTTAAAAATTATTTAAACGAAATAGACAATCTTTACTGCGTGGGAAGAAACGGTCAGCATAGATATAACAATATGGACCACTCTATGGCTACGGCAATGGTTTGCGTAGACGCAATTTTAAACGGAAAAGATAAAAGCGAATTGTGGGACGTAAACACCGAAAAAGAATACCACGAAGAAAAGGATAAAAAAGAAGAAAAGAAAGAAAAAGGTAAAAAAAATGACTGAAATTTTAAAGGATAAAAGGTTTAAAAAGGAATTTTTAAACCTATTCTTGCATTTTTTAATTTACTTTTTAATATTCGTTTCCACTATAGTTTTATATATTGTTTTAAAACCGAGATTAAGAGAATTTAAAATAAGAAACATTTGGTGGCGTAATAACGAAAAGGGCGTAAAACCGCAAGATTTAGCTCATTTTTTGTTACTCGTAAGCTTGTCTATCGTAGCGATAAAATTTTTAATTTCTAAAAGAATAAAAACGTGCTATAAAATAACGATACTATTATTAATAGGTTACGTTTTAAAATTAGGATACGCACTTTATACTCCGATAGGACACCGTCAGCACGACGTTTGGGGAGACGCTTCCTGGGATTACGGACACGAAGCTTACGCTTGGACGTTTTATTCTACGGGTAAATTTCCCACAACCAACGAAGGGCAATTTTACCATCCGCCGTTAAACGCAGTAATGCAGGCGGGATTTATGAAGTTGTTTAACCAAATAACTTTATTCGTTCAAAAAATAGACGCAAACTTTTCGATTAGCTCCTATCTTGACGGAAAACCGGGTTATATAGACGATTATAGATATTACCTTTATTCGTCTTGTAACGTTTTATCGGTTTTATACTCTTTTATCGCTAGTTTCGTAATGGTAAAAACGCTAATACTTATGGGAATAAAAGGCAGGGGACTTGCGCTGGGCTCAGCAATAGTTATTTTGTTCCCCCGTTTGATTATTTTTGCGGGGGCATTGAATAACGACCCGTTAGCGTTTACTTTATGTATAATAGCTTTATATACTAGCGTAAAATGGTGGAAAAACGGTAAAAAGTGGGGCAATATGTTGCTTATCGCCATTTTTATAGGTTTAGCAACTTCCACGAAATTAAACAGCGCGATTATTTGTATTCCTATCGCGTTCGTGTTTATCTACGAGTTCGTTCGTTCTTGCGGTAAAAAAGAAAACGCCTTACCCGTTAAGACAATAATATTACAATTCGTTGCATTTTTAATTATTTGCGTACCGCTCGTATTTTGGCATACTGTTTTTGCCTATAAAAAATACGGACAAAAATTCGGGTATGTTTGGGGAGAAAGCGGTTTAAATCCCGCGCTTGAAACGGGAGCGCATAGCTTTTTCCAACGGTTTATTTTATGTACGGATAAAGAGCAGTATATAGGTTCGGTATGGGCAAAACCGTTTAATTTCCATTATAACGTTTTGAATTTTGCGTTGAGAACGGCTTTAATGGGCGAATACGAATATTTAAACTTCGAATGTTTAGCGGTAAACGCAATAGCGTTTTCATTCTTGTTTTTAATATTGTTTTTAATAACGACAATATATTCCGCAATAAGTTTCGGAAGAAAAGATTTTAAAGAAAAAAGTCAAAAATCAAGGGAAAACGTAGCCGACTTTATTTTTGTTTGCATTTTAGCGTTTTCGCAAATTTTAGCGTTTATTTATTTCAATATAAAAATGCCTTACGCCTGTACTATGGATTTTAGGTATATAATGCCTTTAATTTTAGTTTTTGCTCTCGGCGTCGGCAAATTTGAAAATAGATTTTCCGCTAGCGGAAACAAAGTGGGTAAAGTAATGAGTTCTATTACGTTTAGTTTGGCTATAATAACGCTGGTGGCAACTAGCAGTTTATATTTTTTATTTGCTTAAAGGAATGATTATGCAAGAAGAATTACAAGAAGAAAAACACGAAAAGCAAACTAAAAAACAGCTTTTTAATGAAATTTTAAGATTTTTAATAGTCGGGGGAATCGCTACGATAGCCGATTATTTTATGGCGTACGTTTTTTACCATTGGCTTGTAAAACCTAGTTTGGTAGGGGAAACGTGGTCGCTGATTATTTCGACTGCGGTAGGTTTTTTAACGGGAAACGCCGTAAATTGGATATTGTCTATCAGTTTCGTATTTAAAAACGTTAAAAATAAAAAAGAAGCCACTTCCAAAAAATCTTTGCTTTTATTTACGGTAATAGGACTAATAGGTCTTGGACTAACGCAGGCGGGAATACTGCTCGGAATGAAGTTATTGCCTACCGTAAAACTATTTTCAACCACTAAATTTTTAGGCGAAGAATGGAAATGGTGGATTTGTAAATGTGTTATGACGTGCATAGTTTTAGTTTGGAACTATTGCGGAAGAAAACTCTTGATTTTTAAATAAGCTATTTTTATTTTAAACGGTAATTGTTAAATGCACCTCCTAAAAGTGTCAAACTTTGATATGCACCCCGAAATTGATATGCACCCCGAAATTTAGACATTCGGGGTGTTTTTGTTTGTTAATGGAACTCGTTTTTTACTTGTTATTTTAATAAATATTTTTAATTTGCCGTTTTAGTTTATTGCTTTAATTTAGTGTGATTTTTTTATTTTTCATTGAATTTTTTATCGCTAATAAAACTAGCATTGCAATAAATAGTCCGCTTAAAGAGTTTACCGAAATTCCTACTTTAAAACTAGACGACGACGCTATAAAACCTATTAGCATAGGTCCTAGTAAACAACCCGCGTCCCCTGCGAGCGCAAAAAACGAATACATTTTTGTTCCGCCGTTTACGCCTGACGAAGTTGTAAAACTAAGTATCCCGGGCCATAAAATTCCGATAGCAAGTCCCGCTAAAACTATTCCGACAACGGATAACCATTTTATTTCTAGTGCGATACAAATAAGCCCCGCAAACGCGCATAAAGAGCATATAATTAAAGTTCTACCTAAGTTTAATTTTCCGCCTTTAACGCCGTAAAAAGTTCGGGATAAAGCCATACATAAGGCAAAAATACAAGTGGCCGTTAAATCCCCTTTCGTTTTATCCATTTTAAGGGTATTTTCGGCAAAGTAAGAAATCCATTGAGCTAAACCTTGTTCTATCGCGCCTGCAAAAAGAAGGGCAAAAAGCATAAATATATACGTTTTTTGTTTAAACAAGCTTTTAGAAGAGCAAAGTTCTTCGGTTGCCTGTAATTCTTCTATGGGAGCTTTAATAAATACCAAAGTATTCAGTATGGGGAGAAATGCCCATATCAGAAGGCATAAATACCATTTTTCGGTAGGGATAATTAGTCTTAACAGCGTTGAAAATAAAATAGTGAATAAGTGTCCCCAGCAGTAAAACGAGTGTAGTAACGACATTTTAGCCGATTTATTTTCAAAAGGCAAAGCTTCTACCATAGGGGAAGAAATAGTTTCTATAATTCCACCGCCAAAGCTAGATAATACTATAGAAATAATTATTGCAATAAAAGGATTGATTAGGTTTATCAATATGCAAATGCTTGTAAAGCCTAAAAAAATGCTAGCGTTGCACAAAAACAGCGATTTTCTGTAACCGAGTTTGTCCGCTAGTTTATATCCGAACGCGTCGATAGAAAACTGAACCGCAAAAATAATAAACGTTAAATACGTTAATTTTTGCAAGGAAATATCGTATAAGTTATTAAATGCGGTAAAGAAAAACGGGTAAATATTAATAACTAACGCTTGCAGGAAAAAACACAAACAAGCCCCGAAAAAAGTAAGCTTATAATTCTTCATAAGTCGTCCTATAAGTTGATTATTAAAGTTTTTTCAATGGTAAAAGGGTAAGGCGTATACCGAAGAAAAACTATATAAAAAGGGTAGACGAAAAAATCGCTACCCCTAGAAGTAAAAATCTTTTAAGTTAAATTTAAAAGTAAATTAGATTTTTTTAATAACTTCTTGTCCGCCCATAAACTTTCTCAAAACTTCGGGAACGGTAACAGAACCGTCTGCGTTTTGATATTGTTCTACTATTGCGGGCATAATTCTACTCGTTGCAAGACCGCTACCGTTAAGCGTGTGAACGAAGTTCGTTTTTCCCGTTAAGGAGTCGCGGAACCTAGTGTTATTTCTTCTTGCTTGATAATCGTTAGCGTTAGAAACCGAGCTGACTTCTTTATAAATACCCATACTCGGAATCCAAACTTCTACGTCGTAAGTTCTTGCCATACTTGCGGAGCAGTCGCCTGCGGCGAGTTTAGAAAGTCTGAAATGAAGACCTAATTTTTCTACCAAAGAGCAAGCTTTATTTACTAATTCTTCGAAAGCTTCTTTGCTGTGGTCGGGGTGAGCGTATTGAACCATTTCTACTTTATCGAACTGATGTCCCCTAATCATTCCCCTTTCTTCGCTTCTATAACTTCCTGCTTCTTTACGATAGCAGGGGGTGTATGCGAAAAATTTCATAGGAAGTTTAGATTCGTCTAAAATTTCGCCTGCGTACATATTTACTAACGCCGTTTCCGCGGTAGGTAACATAAATTTAGATTTTTTAACGTCGCCTTCTTCGTCTTTAATCCAATAAACTTCGTCGGCAAATTTGGGGAATTGTCCCGCGCCGAAACCACAGTTATAACCTAACATATGCGGGGGAAGAATAAATTCGTAGCCGTCGGCTAAGTGTTCGGAAACGAAAAAGTTAAGTAAAGCCCATTCTAATCTAGAACCTACGCCCCTATAAATCCAATAGCCGTTACCCGATAATTTAACGCCCCTTTCGTAGTCAATCATACCTAAATCGGAGCAAAGGTCAACGTGGTTTTTAGCTTTAAAATCGAATTCGGGTTTAGAACCGAAAACTTTTACTACTTGGTTATTTTCTTTTTCGCCGGGCAATAAATCGTCGTCGGGCATATTAGGGAGTTTAGAAACGAAATCGAAAATAGCGTTGTCTAATTCCTTTACTTTTTCGTCGTATTTGGCGATAGTTTCGCCTATTTCTCTCATTTCGGCAAAAATTGCGTCAACGGGTTTGCCTTCTTTCTTTAAAGCGGGAATAGAACTCGAAACTTTATTTCTTTTCGCTTTTAATTGTTCGCCTTCGCTGATAAGCGTTTTTCTTTCTTCGTTAAACTTTAAAACTTCCGTGAAATCTACGTTGCAACCTTTTTTTGCAAGTCTTTCTTTAACTAATTGCGGATTTTCCGTTATGAGTTTAATATCGAGCATTTGTACACTTCCTTCTAAAAATATGTATAGAGTATATAACTTTTCTTATTTTTTTGCAATTTATTTTTTTATTATTTTTTAAGTTATTGCAAAAATATTGCAAAAAAAATGCGGTTGTGCTAAAATTACTATTATATTATTATAATAGAGTAGTATGTACTCAATATAGCAAGCGATAATTTGTCAAAAGAGCGATATTATTGTTTTTTTGGTAAATTTCGTATTATTTTTGTCAAAAATTAAGGAGAAATATGAAGTTTTACAACACTTTAAGCGGTAAAAAAGAAGAATTTACGCCTTGCGACGGAAGCAATCAAGTAAGGATGTATTCTTGCGGTCTTACCGTTTACAATTACGCCCATATAGGCAATTTAAGAACCTATATTTTTATGGACTTACTTCGTAGAGCGTTAAGATACGAAGGCTATACCGTAAAAGGCGTTATGAACATTACGGACGTAGGGCATTTAACCGACGACGGGGATAACGGCGAAGATAAAATGGAAAAAAGGGCTAAAGCTTTAAAAATAGACCCTTGGGAAATAGCAAAACGTTATACGGAAGCGTTTCTTGCCGATTTCGATAAATTAAATATCGGCAGACCCGAAATAATTTGTAAGGCTACCGACCACATTAAACAAATGGAAGAATTCGTAATGGATTTAGTCAAAAAGGGATACGGCTACGAAACCGGCGACGGCATTTATTACGATATTTCTAAATTTCCGCAGTACGGAATGTTATCTAAGTCCAAAGCGGACGACAGACAAGCGGGCGCAAGGGTAGAAGTAAACGACGAAAAACGCAATCCTTACGATTTCGCTTTATGGAAAAAAGCTCCCAAAGAACACATTATGCAATGGGAAAGTCCGTGGGGAATGGGGTATCCCGGTTGGCATATAGAATGTTCGACTATGAGCAGAGAATATTTAGGCGACGTTTTCGATATTCACACGGGCGGAGTAGACCATATTCCGATTCACCACGAAAACGAAATAGCGCAAAGCTACGCCGAAACGGGAAAAGTTCCCGCTAAATTTTGGATGCACGGCGAATTTATGCTTGTGGACGGCGGTAAAATGAGTAAGTCGCTCGGAAACGTTTATACGGTTAGCGATTTACAAGAAAAAGGATATTCGCCTATGGTGTTTAGATATTTTTGTTTAAACACGCATTATCGCAAAAAACTCAACTTTACGTTCGAAGCTATGGACGGCGCGAAAGCGGGATACGAAAGACTGTGTTCTTTAATTTTAAAACACAAAAATTCCACGGCTAAAACGGATAAAGAAATTTTGGATAAATATTCCGCCGATTTTGAAAGAGCCATTGCCGACGACTTAAACGTTCCCGAAGCGTTAGGCGTTTTATGGACGATGCTTAAAGAAACTCCGAGTAAAGATATTTATGATTTAGCGATTAAATTCGACGAAGTTTTAGGTCTTGACTTAGACAAAGTACAAGAAGTTAAACAAGAAATTCCGCAAGAAATAATAAGCTTAGCCGAAGAAATGCAACAGGCAAGAGCCGTAAAAAACTGGGCGGTAGCGGACGAAAAAAGGGCGATAATAACCGAAAAAGGTTACGTAGTTAAAAACACGCCGTCCGGATACGAAATAAGTAAGAAATAAGGGATTAGCAAGTAACGATTGTTAGACAAAACTAATATCGCAATCGGCTAACGCTAACAGGAGATAAAATGAAAAAAATAAATAGCGAAACTTTAAGAGAAATGTACCTTAACTTTTTTAAAAGCAAAGGACATCACATCATTGACAGCGCGAGTTTAATACCCGAAAACGACCCGTCGGTATTGTTTACGACTGCGGGTATGCACCCGTTAGTTCCCTATCTTTTAGGGGAAAAACACCCTGCAGGAACTAGACTGACGGATTGTCAAAAATGCGTAAGAACGGGCGATATAGAAGAAGTAGGAGATTCTTCTCACTGTACTTTTTTCGAAATGCTCGGCAACTGGTCGCTAGGAGATTACTTTAAAGAAGAAGCGATTTCTTGGAGTTACGAATTTTTAACGGACGAGAAATATTTAGGTATTCCCAAAGAAAAACTTGCCGTTACCGTATTTGCGGGCGACGACGACGCTCAAAGGGACGAGCTATCGGCTTCCATTTGGGAAAAATGCGGAATTCCTAAGGAAAAAATATTCTTTTTACCAAAGAAAAACAACTGGTGGATTGCAGGTAAAACGGGACCTTGCGGACCTGATACCGAAATGTTTATAGACAGGGGTTATCCGCCTTGTTCTCCCACTTGTTCCCCCGCGTGCGATTGCGGTAAATATTTGGAAATTTGGAACGACGTTTTTATGGAATTTTATAAAGACGAAAACGGCAATTATTCCAAACTAAAACAAAGAAACGTAGATACGGGAATGGGGCTAGATAGAACCATAAGTATTTTAAACGAAAAATCTTCGGTTTACGAAACCGATTTATTCGATTTGGCAAGGGAAAAACTTTGCGAGCTTACGGGTAAAGAATACGGCAAGGACGAAGAAATAACTAAGGCGTTTAGAATTATATTAGACCACGTTAGAACCAGCGTGTTTATGTTAGGGGATAAAAACGGAATAGTTCCTTCTAACGTAGACCAAGGTTACGTTTTAAGAAGATTGATTAGAAGAGCGGTTAGATTTGGAAGAAAGGTAGATTTGCCCGAAAAGAGTTTATTTAAGGTGGCGGAATGTTTTATTGAAAAATACAAAGCCGTATATCCCGAACTAGAACAAAACAAAGAAAAAATTCAAACCGAACTCAACAAAGAAGAAGAGAAATTTTCTAAAACGTTGGTAGAAGGATTAAAAGAATTTAACAAAGTAATAACTCACGTTCAAGGAAACGTATTCCCCGGGAAAACGGCGTTCCGTTTGTACGACACTTACGGTTTTCCGTTGGAAATAACTATGGAACTTGCAAAAGAGCAAGGTTACACGGTTGACGAAGAAGGATATAAAAAGGCGCAAGCCGAGCATCAAGCTAAATCCAGCGTCGGCGGAGAACAAAAGTTTAAAGGCGGACTTGCGGAAAGCAACGAAGAAACTGCAAGACTCCACACCGCAACGCACCTTTTACAAGCGGGGCTTAGAAAAATCTTATCGCCCGACGTTTGTCAAAAGGGTTCTAATATCACCGTTGAAAGATTGCGTTTCGACTTTAATTTCTCTCGCCCTATGACAAAAGAAGAAATAGCCAAAGTAGAAGATTTCGTAAACGAAGCTATACAAGCGGGTGTAGACGTACAAATGCAAGAAATGTCCTTAGAAGAAGCTAAACAAAGCGGAGCTACGGGATTATTCGAAAGTAAGTACGGCGAAAAAGTAAAAGTCTACACGATAGGCAAATATTCCAAAGAAATTTGCGGTGGACCGCACGCTAAAAACACTAAGGAATTAGGAAAGTTCAAAATTATTAAAGAACAATCTTCGTCTGCGGGCGTAAGACGTATAAAAGCTATACTTATTCACGAATAAGTCGGGCTATAAGTCGATAAAAAATCAAAAATAAACCATTAAGGAGAATAAAAATGGCTGAGGAAAATAAATTTTATCTTACCGAAGAAGGTTATAAAGAAGCAAAGGAAAGGCTTGATTATTTAAGAAACGTAGCTAATCCCGAAGTTATAGAAAGAATTAAAATCGCAAAAGAACAAGGCGACTTATCGGAAAACGCGGAATATCACGCGGCAAGAGAAGAACAGGGAAAAATAAACGGCGAAATAGAAGAATTAACTTATACTTTAAAATACGCCGTAATTATTAAAAAAGGTTCTACCGATAAAGTTTCTATCGGTTGCAAAGTTAAAATTTTAGATATTGATATGAACGAAGAAGCCGAATATTATATCGTCGGAACTACGGAAACCGATTTAAAAGTAGGTAAAATTTCTAACGAATCGGCTTTGGGAGAAGCTTTACTAGGGGCTAAAAAGGGCGAAACGGTTACCGTAAAAGCTCCTAACGGAAGCTACGAAGTAAAAATATTAGACATATCTCAAGGCTAAAATGAAAGGCAAATTCGTTACGATAGAAGGTTGCGAAGGTGCGGGTAAATCTACTCAGGTAAGGCTGTTATGCGAGTATTTAAACGAGCATAATATAGATTATTTTTTGACGAGAGAGCCCGGCGGAACGCAAGTCAGCGAAAAAATAAGAGAAATAATACTCGATAAAAATAACGAAATTTCTCCCGAATGCGAAGCGTTATTATACTCATCTAGCAGAGTTCAACTTTTAAAAGAGAAAATTTTACCGTATTTAGCAGACGGAAAGCTTGTAATATGCGATAGATATTACGACTCTTCTTTTGCGTATCAAGCATACGCAAGGGGGCTGGGTAAAGAGTTCGTGGAAAAAATCAACGTTTTCGCTTTAAACTACGGAGTTCCCGACTTAACGGTTTTTTTAGACATTAACTCGTCCGACGCTTTTTTAAGAAAAGGCGGAGCGGATAAAAACGATAGAATCGAGCTTTTGGGAAACGAATTTCACCAAAAAGTTTATAACGGATATAAAAAGTTGCAAGCGGATAATCCCGATAGAATTATATCGGTAGATTGCTCGGGTACGAAATACGAAACTAATAAAAAAATAGTTGCCTTACTTAAAGAAAAGGGAATTATAAATGTATAAGGATAAAGCTTATCGCATAATAGAAAGCGACGTTAAAAACGGAAAAACCACGCATGCGTATTTAATTATTTGTCAAGACGTAAATTTATCGTCTTATTTAAAAGAATACGCAAAAATACTTTTGTGCGATAACGGCCTAGCGTGCAATAGTTGTAGAACTTGCAAACTAATAGATAAGGAAATTTTACCCGATTGTAAGTGCGTTTTTAAAGATAAAATTTTAGTTGAAGATATAGACGAAATTATTGCGGATTCTAACTTAAAGCCCGTTGAAAAAGATAAAAAAGTTTATTTAATTTCAGATTTTTCTCTCGTCAACGAAAAGGCGCAAAACAAATTGTTAAAAACGTTGGAAACTCCGCCCCAAAACGTCTATTTTCTTTTAGCGGGGTCTAACGAGTATAAAATTTTGCCCACGATTAAATCTAGGGCGAAAAAAATAGAAATTTCGCCTTTGGACGAAACGGAAATCGTAAAAATTCTAGCGCCCGTTTGTCCCGACGTCGAAAAACTAACTACTTCCGCGTCTTTATCGGGCGGATATTTAGAACAAACTAAAGTTTTATACAATCAGGTAGAAAGAGAAAAAGAAATCGTTAAACAAATACTATCTTCTATGAAAAAAAGTCCGCAAATTCCTTATTATTCTAAACTTATAACCAAAGATAACGTAGGAAAAATCGTAAATCTTTTTAAAATAGTATTTTCCGATTTAGCTAAATTTCATAGCGGACAAAACTCGTTTTATTTTTTTTCGGAAAAAGATTTAGATTTAGTTCGGGCTTTATCAAACGAATACTCTACGGGCGCGTGCATAGAACTGATAGAAAAATGTTCTTCTTACGAAAAAGCTTTGTTTTTCAACGCAAACTTTTCTATGCTGGCGGACGATTTGCTGTATTCGCTGTTGGAGGTAAAATATAAATGGCAAAAATTGTAGGAATAAAATTTAATCATTCCTCAAAAGTATATTACTTTAATCCGGGAGAAGAGGATTATAAAAAAGGCTCGGGTGTAATAGTGGAAACGGCAAGGGGAGTAGAATACGGGGTGGTTATAATAGAACCTAAGGAATTAAACGATTCCGAAATAACTTCTCCTTTAAAGCCGATTATGAGAAAAGCTACTTTAAAAGACGAAGAAAAAGTAGCCGAATGTGAAAAAAAAGCAAAAAACGCTTTTAGCGTCGCGCAGGAAAAAATAGAAAAACATAAACTAGACATGAAACTGGTCGATATAGAATTCGCCTTTGACGGAAGCAAAGCGGTGTTCTATTTTTCCGCGCCTTCTCGTATAGATTTTAGGGACTTAGTTAAAGATTTGGCTTTTGCCTTTCATACGAGAATAGAATTAAGACAAATCGGCGCGCGGGACGAAGTTAAAATGCTTGGCGGTTTAGGTCCTTGCGGTAGAGAATGTTGTTGCGCGGGAACTATTTCCAACTTTAAAAAAGTTACTATAAAAATGGCGAAAGTTCAAGGACTATCGTTAAATCCCGGCAAAATAAGCGGGCTTTGCGGTAGACTTATGTGCTGTTTAGAATACGAAAATCCGCATTATAGCGAAACTTTTTCCAAAATGCCTAAAATCGGTAGCGAAGTGGGAACTCCCGACGGTAAAGGAGTAGTCGTATCTAACAATATGCTCACTTATTTAGTAAAAGTTAAATTCGAGCAACGCGACGGTGCGGTTATTTATAAAGATTTTCCTTTGGATACGGTAAAAGTAAAAAGTCGTAACAAAGCCGAAGATATAGATGATAACGGCGGAGCTGACGTCAAAGAGTTAGAAGATTAAAAATATACAAAAATTAAAAAATAAATATATACATTTTAAAAAAA